>REBV01000016.1 GCA_007692545.1 Puniceicoccaceae bacterium | reverse complement strand
TTCCTTCATTAACAAATCCTAATTTGAGATGACTGTACTGAAAGTCAAAGAGGGTGCGAGCGAAGTCTTCGCATTTTTCATACTAAATGAGGCTGACATCAAGGCAAACGACGATCAAAAAATTGAGGTTGTAAAAAGTATTACATTTGACTAGCTAGAGGGATATGTACTGATGAACGGACCGAAAGATTCCTATGATGGGGCTCTAATCAGTGAGCTTGGTGTAAAGCGCTATTTGAATGGCGTGCGTGACCAGAAGTGGTCAAATGTGAACCTTTAGGAGAAGTAGCCGTACGAATTCGCTAGGGTGATAAAGGCTTTAGTTGCGGCTGGGAATACGCGAGAAATATTCTTTCCAAGTTCTGCAATCTGAGGTCTTTTCTTTTAGTGGAGAAATGCCCGTAGGTTGGCAGTCGACTTGATAAGGCAGGGTGATCGGCACGTGCTGGTGTTATCGTTTGTTCGGTGGTCACCGGCCTCCGCGACCGCGCGACTCCCTTTGGGTAACGGCGGATGCGCCTGCGGCTTATCCGCCCTACGTATAGCACGGAGGTTGCGTAGGGCGGATAAGCTTGCGCATCCGCCGTTGGCTGGGTGCGATTATTAAATCCTCAGGTCAGTACGTCACTCAGATACTGCCCCGTATAAGACCGTTTCCGCTTGATGACTGTCTCCGGCTTACCCTGCGCCACTACCTTGCCGCCCCCGGAGCCGCCCTCCGGGCCCATATCGATAATCCAGTCGTAAGCGCCAAACCAACCACCCACTACCCGATCTGAACTTGGCCCAGTAACCTCCCAGTTTTCACACTACGGAGGTCCACATGAAAAAACACCGCACCCAATCCGAGTGGCTGGCTCTGATCGATGAGTTCGAGCAAAGCGGATTAACCCAAACCGAGTTTTGCGCCCAGCGTGGACTGAACGCCAAATACTTCAGCCTACGCCGGATGAAGCTCAAAGCCCAACCGGAGCCCACCGGCTTCACTCAGGCCGTGGTCAACAAACCCCAGGCCATCGATCAGGTGACTTTGCACTACGGCGCTGTTACGGTAAAGCTGCCGGCAAGCAATGCGCAAACCATCGCCCAGCTGGTCAAGGCGCTGGCGGCATGATCCAGTGGCCCGAAGATATCAGAATCTATCTGCACCGCGAGCCGGTGGACTTTCGCAAGGCCATCAATGGCCTGAGTGTCATCGTTCAGGACGAGATGGCGCTTTCGCCGTTCGATCGAGCCCTGTTTGTCTTCTGTAACAAAAAGCGCACTCAGCTCAAAGTGCTGTACTGGGACGAAACCGGCTTTGCCCTCTGGCAGAAGCGCCTGGAACGCGACAAGTTCAAGTGGCCCCGGCAGTGGCCGAATAATCCGGTGGTACTCGATCACGAGCAGTGGCAATGGCTGTTGCGTGGCTTCGACATCACGCAATTAAAGCCGCATAAAACGCTATTTTACCGAGACGTTACTTAATCCGTTTTGGTAAAATAGCGGCATGACCGATGCCGCCACACTTCAAGCCGAAAATGCTCGACTTCAAGCGCAGCTCCAAGAGAAAGACGCGCTGCTACAGTCGCGCGAGCGGCATATTCAAACGCTCGAAGAGTTGATCAAACAGTTCAACCGGAAGCAGTTCTCCCCCAGCAGTGAAAAACTCTCCAAAGACCAGCTCGATCTGGGGCTGTTCAATGAGGCCGAGTCGACAGCGGGAAGCGAAGAGCCTGACGCAGAAGCCGCCGCGCCGGACGATACCGTAGAGGTGCCGGCCCACACACGCCGCAAAAAGCCCCGAGTCAGTATACCGGCGCACATTCCCCGCGAAGAGGTGTGGTACGAGCTGCCGGAATCGGAGCGAGTCTGCCCGCACGATGGCACTGAGCTCAAAGCCATCGGCACCGAGGATCACGAGCAACTGGATATTATCCCGGCTCAGGCAAAAGTGATTCTTCATCGGCGCCAGAAGTACGTCTGTCCCTGCTGCGAGCAACACCACATCACAGCCGACAAGCTTAAACAGCCGATCGAGAAAAGCATTGCCAGCCCGGGGCTGCTGGCCTACGTGGCCACCCAGAAATACTGTGACGCGCTGCCGCTGTACCGCCAATCGGAGATCTTCAAGCGGGCAGGTCTCGAGCTCGACCGAACCAACCTGGCCAACTGGATGATCCGCAGCGGCCAGCTGGTGCAGCCGTTGATTAACCTCTTGCAAGAACAGCTGCTGGAGCGACCGATCGTCCACTTGGACGAAACGACGGTTCAAGTGCTTAACGAACCCGGCAAGGCGGCCGAGAGCCAAAGCTACATGTGGGTCATGGGCCACTTCGAAGACAAGCCCGCCGTCTTGTTCCATTACGCCGACTCCCGGCGGCAAAGTGTGCCCCTTGAACTGCTCGACGAAAACGTCGGCGCCATCATGGTGGACGGCTACGAGGGGTACGAAAAAGCCTGCAACGAATACCGTATCGCCCGACTGGGCTGCTGGGCCCATGCCCGGCGCAAACTAATGGACGCCAAGGCTCTACAGAAAAAGGGCAAAACCGGAAAAGCCGATCAGGGGTTAGCCTTTATCCAGAAACTCTACGCACTGGAAAGAGCGATCAAAGACCAGCCGCCGGATGAACGCTACCGGCGACGACGACAGGATGCCCAACCGGTGATCGACAAACTCAGCGCCTGGCTGGAAAAAAGCCTGCCTCAAGTGCCGCCACAAAGCGCAATCGGCAAGGCGCTGCATTATCTGCACACCCAGCGGAACCGCTTGGTGCGGTACCTGGACGATGGCGCCTACCCGATCGATAACAACCGAGCAGAGAATGCGATCCGGCCGTTCACCGTTGGTCGTAAGAACTGGCTCTTCGCCAACAGCCAGGCCGGCGCCAAAGCCAGTGCCAACCTGTACAGCCTGATCGAGACCGCCAAGGCCAACGGACTGAACCCGTATGATTACTTGAAGACCGTTTTTAAAGAACTGCCCAACGCGCAGAGCGTTGAGGCCATAGAAAAACTGCTGCCCTGGAACACTAACTAAAATCTGGATCGAGTGTAACGGGGTGGTTGGTTAGGCGCTTACCTTGGTTTTATAGGGTCCACTATTGCGGACACTTTGCA
>REBV01000164.1 GCA_007692545.1 Puniceicoccaceae bacterium | reverse complement strand
GGCCATGATCTCGCCGAGCACTGGGTTGCGCGTATAGCCAAGTGTGCGGGCCGCAGCTTGGACGCGTTCTCGTGTTGCGATGGGAATCTGCGGGTCATTTCGAAGCGCGAGTGAGACCGCGTTTTTGGAAAGCCCAACAAGGGCTGCGATGTCTCGCATGGACGGACGTTTCATAAGTGACTTTACTGTCAAGTGTGGCTGCACTTCAAGTCTTGAATAAGGGTACTAAAGTGTAGTGATGGCTTACACAATAGGACTTGATTACGGAACGAATTCGGTAAGGGCATTAATTGTGCGTTGTTCCGACGGCAAAGAGCTGGGTAGCGCCGTTTTTGACTATCCCTCTGGGAACGCTGGTGTGATTGAGGACCCGAGGGATCCCTTGTTAGCTCGGCAGCATCCGGGAGATTATTTGGAAGGAGCAGAAGCCACCGTTCGTGCGGCTATGGTGAGCGCGAAGCAAGTATTCCCGGAGTTTTCTGCAGAGGCAGTGATTGGACTTGGGGTGGATACGACGGGTTCTAGTCCGATTCCAGTGGATAAGCAAAACCGCGCGCTCGGGCAGCAGCCGACATGGCGTGAGCATCCGGCGGCGCAGTGTTGGCTGTGGAAGGACCACACAAGTCACGCCGAGGCGGAGAAGATCACTCAACTAGCGCGTGCGAAATGGCCACAATACGTTGCAAAATGTGGCAACACCTACTCGTCAGAATGGTTTTGGAGCAAAATTTGGCACTGTTTAAACGTGGCCCCTGATGTTTTTGAAGCAGCTTACAGTTGGGTGGAGCTAGCGGATTGGGTGCCTTCGCAGCTCGCGGGGATTGCAGCGCCGGAAAAAATTCAACGAGGCGTGTGCATGGCTGGTCACAAAGCACTGTACGCAGAAGATTGGGGTGGTTTGCCGGAAAAAGCATTTCTAGCGGAGTTGAATCCTAAGTTGGCGGATCTTCGTGAGCGCCTTTATGAAAAAGCGTTGGACGCCTCCCACCCAGCTGGCCGCCTATGTGAAGCCTGGGCTGAGCGCCTTGGGCTGAAGTCCGGGATTCCCATCGCGATTGGGGAAATGGACGTTCACTACGGGGCCATCGGTTGTGGCGTGCGTGAGGGAACTTTGGTTAAGGTTATCGGGACATCGGCCTGCGACTGTGGTGTTGTCTCGATGGCTAACACCGTCGCGGATATTGAAGGGATTTGCGGTATTGTGCCGGGAGCGATTTTGCCCGGTTACTATGGCGTTGAAGCGGGGCAAAGTGCGGTTGGCGATTTGTTTAAATGGTGGGTCGAAAAGGTCTGCGGAGGAGATGTAAGCCGTCACGCGGCGCTGACGGCTGAAGTCGCGGCCCAGCGTCCTGGTGAATCCGGCTTGCTTGCGCTTGACTGGAACAATGGAAACCGGACGGTTTTGGTTGATCAGCGGCTGACCGGTTGCGTATTGGGCCAGACCCTACACACCACCGCTGCGGAGATTTATCGCGCGCTGATCGAGGCGACTGCCTTTGGTGCGCGGATGATCCTCGAACGGCTGTTGGAGTATGGTGTGCCGGTCGAACGGATTGTGTGTGCAGGGGGGATCGCAGAGAAGAACCCCATGTTAATGCAAATTTATGCGGACGTGACTGGGCGGGAGATGTGCTTGTCGGGCTCCAGTCAGACCTGCGCCTTGGGGGCGGCGATCGGGGCGGCGGTGATCGCTGGTCGCGAGGCTGGCGGCTATGACGACTTTGCCGAAGCGCAAGCCGCGATGACTACACTCAAGCCTGAGACCTATCAACCAAATCCGGTCGCCCATGAGGCCTACAATAAGCTTTTTGCACTGTATCAAAAAATTCACGACGCATTTGGCGGAGTAGAAAAAACGGCCGATCTCGGTCGGATCATGAAAGACTTATTACAAATTAAAGAAGACGCCCGGCTGGAAACCGCCAAATAAGAAAATGGAACCCCAAAAATCTATTTCAACAAGCGAGCTCTGGTTTGTCACCGGTAGTCAGCATCTATACGGTCCTGAAACTCTGAAACAAGTTGCGCGCAACGCTGAGGCGATTGTCCGCGGGCTGAATGAAGACGCGGGCATGGCCCTGAAGATTGTCTTCAAGCCCGTGGTCACCACTCCTGATGAAATCCGGCGTGTGTGCCTGGAGGCAAACAGTGCCGATGCATGCGCTGGCTTGATCACATGGATGCACACCTTCTCCCCTGCGAAGATGTGGATCAATGGACTGGTGGCCTTGCAAAAGCCGATTTGTCACCTGCACACCCAGTTTAATCGGGATATTCCTTGGGGTGAGATCGATATGGATTTCATGAACCTAAACCAGTCGGCGCACGGCGGTCGGGAGTACGGGCATCTTTTGACCCGCATGCGGATTTCCCGCCACGTGATCGTCGGGCACTGGGAGTCCCCGGAAGTGCGGGCGGATTTGGATCGCTGGGCGCGGGTGGCAGCTGGTCGGGCGGCGATGCGCTCTTTGAAGGTTGTCCGCTTCGGTGATAATATGCGCCAAGTCGCGGTGACCGATGGAGATAAAGTCGAAGCGGAGCGGGTTTTTGGCTTTTCGGTCAATACCCATGGTATTGGGGATCTGGTTGATCGTATTAGTAGGGTAGACACAAAGGCCGTCGATGAACTTTGCGTGGAGTATGCGGACAGCTACGAGCTGGCGGCAGCTTTGCAGCCGGGTGGAGCGCAGCATGCCTCGCTGTGTGAAGCGGCGCGGATTGAGCTGGGGCTGCGCGCCTTTTTGGAAGAAGGTGGGTTTGGTGCCTTTACTGACACCTTTGAGGATTTGCATGGCCTTGGTCAGTTGCCGGGGCTGCCCGTGCAACGATTGATGGCGGACGGTTATGGATTTGGTGCCGAAGGGGACTGGAAGCATGCCGCGCTGGTGCACGTTTTGAAAGTGATCGGAGCCGGGAAGGGCGGTGGCACCTCGTTTATGGAGGATTACACTTACCACTTTGATCCCAAAGGGGCCCGTTGCCTCGGATCGCACATGCTGGAGATTTGTCCGTCGATTGCGCGCGGCCGCCCGAGCTGCGAAATTCATCCACTGGGCATTGGTGGCAAAGCCGATCCTGTGCGTCTGGTGTTTGACGGGGCGGAGGGGGCGG
>REBV01000017.1 GCA_007692545.1 Puniceicoccaceae bacterium | reverse complement strand
CTCTGGCTTGCCATCATCGCAACGCTGATCGCCTTTCGCTCGAGTAACCACTCCGCCTCCTGGCTCCTCGCCCCCTATCTCGCTTGGGTATCTTTCGCCGCAGTCCTCAACGGTGTCATTTGGCGGATGAATACTTAAAGCGCTCGGTAGTATCCGGGTCGCACGGAGCGGGCCACGAAGCAGTCGGCTCAGGGCAACCCAGTTTACCCGCCCCGTTTTTCGATAAGCCCTCGTAGCCCACTCACCGCCCGGGTTGGGTGCCTGGCCTTAGCGTTAGGCGCGAAAAATGACAGAAAGCATCATTATGCTACATTTTGCAACATGAGTACAGTCATACGAATTTCCGATCAACTAGCCAAAGAAGCCAAAACCAAATCGAAAGTGGAGCATCGATCTATGACCTCCCAGTTGGAGTATTGGGCGACGATAGGGAAAGCTGCAGAAGATAATCCCGACCTACCCTTTAGTGGTTCTTCTGCAATTATAGTGGGATTCTACGAGGGCGTTGGACAAGCGCGAAGCGATGTCCCGCGACTGCACATGTGCGTCAACCTAAGGAAAGGTCTTCAACAATCTGGAAATGGTTTGGTCGTTTTCTTTTGTCGTATCGGCAATGATATGAAGTTAGTTCCCACAGGTTGTCAGTAGGGATATCGTCAATAATTGCTTTAAGTTCGATGGCGGCAAGGTTCTGTAAAATGGATGCGAGTTTTAATGGGCTCAGATGGGATTGATCGTCGGTATGCCTGTGCCGTAGAGTCTGAAACAAGCATTGAAAGACGGCGACATAGAGCAATCCGCCCAGAACCAGAGCGTAAACGAATGTGACCGAGGCGTGTGTGGGAACCGCACCGAAGTGAAAATGGCTCTTCCACGCTTTAAACAGGGTCTCAATACGCCACCTAAGCGCGTAAAGTTTGACGATTTGGTCGGAGCTGAGTCGAGAAGGAGGTACCGTCGTGATGAGTATTTGCCAGCCTAGCAGACGCATCTTCTCCTCGGAAGCGTTAAGTCTACGATCTCGATTCAATCTGGCTTTTCTGCGGCGTTCTGCGGCGACCGCCTCAGGAACGGGCACGGCGATCAGGCGAATGGGGAGCCTCGCTTCACTGCCGATGTAGACCAGAGTATCCAAGCTTCCTGCGCGTTGAAGCCGTTTGAGTAGATTGAGCTGATTGCCGTCCTGATCGAAGATGCATGTGCCGTGCTTGAGACGGCTGAGCAAATGTACCCCCGCTTGTTTTAGACGGTGAAAAACCGCAAGGGAAGAGTAGCCCAAGTCCCGTACGACCAAGTCTCCAGCTTGAGCCAAATCAAGAATATCGGCACTGGCCTTTTGGTCGTTTCGGATGAAAGGGCTGGTGGAGAACCCCAGGCAACTTTCCGAGAGTAGATCAAAGAAGGCCTGAATGCGCATACCCGCGATCGGTTTGCCTGACTGATTGGCCGATCCGGGAAAGCGTTTAGCCATACGGGCTGGCAGTCCGATGATGGTACTATCCTGCAAGATAACTCGACCGAAGCTCTTGAATGTAGGATCGACGGGTTTGACCGGTGCAACCAGATTACTCACGACCTGCCCCAGGACGTCTTTCAAGAAGTGCTCGAAGCCGACGTGCATTCGTTTGCCGATGTTTTGCCTGGAGTGGGAGCTTCCGTCGATCAGCCCCATCAACCACCCGAATGTCCGGTAGCTACGGGCGGGCAAAGCGGACAGCATGCAGATAGTGCGTAGCCATTGACGTGCGTCAGCCTTACGTGCCGACCGCCTGAAAAAGCCCGTTCGGCGAGCAATTTTCTCCAGCGACAGTGAGCCAATCTTCGAATCCAAAGTTCCCAAGCGTGATAATAGATCTTGCATGGAAATACTTATATAGTAAAAATACTATTATATGGCAATGCAAAAAGACGGTTATGAAATAAAAGTTCAAAAAGTAGAGCGGCCGACAAACCGCTCCTACTACGTAAATCTCCCAGTTGCTCTGGCGGAAGCGCTTGGAATCAAGAAAGGAGAAAGCTTCCTCTGGCACGTCGAAGACAAGAACACACTCGTGTTCCGCCGCGCCAAACCTGTTGCTGCGAAAAAACTGAAGTCCTTAGGTTGACGCGCATGCGCGACTGCGGTGGCCCTCGTCCACCTGTGGCGAACAAGCCCGCGTATAAGAGCGGGTCCCTCGCCAAGGATCGGCTGCTTCAGCTGCCGTTCGTCGCCCAGGGAACCCGCTCTCATCACGCTGGCCGGCGACCATGCGTAGCGCGCGGCTTTAGCAAGCGATCGTCGAATAGGCCAGCAGCTCGTCCAGCACACGCTTGCTGAAGCCGCGCGCTACGCAAATTCACCGCTCTAATCAGCAAATTTCCTGTCCTGCACCTGGCAGGCCACCTCCCAACAGAGAATCCTTGCCACCACGGCGCTTTCGCAACAACCAGCGGCACGCAGCACCGACGGAGGGTGGACGCGATGTCCCGCGACAGGGGTGGCCCTCGTCCACCAAGCCCGCCCCCGCACCCACCTACACCTTCACCGCAGTCGCCAGCACCGTCTGAAAGTTCGGCGCCTCAGTCTCCTTCGAAACCACATTGATCTCGATATTTCGAAAACCACTATTTTTCAGAAACTCATACAGCTTGTTCTCCGAAAACCCCAACCAGCGATCCGCATAAAGCTCACGCGCTTGCTCAAAATCGTGCTGCAAAAGGTCTAAAATCACAATCCGCCCGCCGGAGTCGAGAATGCGAGCGGCTTCGTCCACCGCGACTTGCGGGCGCTCGGCGTGGTGCAGCGCCTGGCTCAACAGCGCGAGATCGACACAGCGATCATCCAAGGGAACCGCTTCTATGTCGCCGAGTTTGTAGCTCAGGTTGGTAAACCCGTTTTTTGCCGCCAGTTCACTCCCTACCTCCACCATCCGGCGGCTGTTATCAATGCAAACCACGCTGGCCGCACGCCGCGCCAGGAGCTGCGAGAGCAACCCTTCACCGGCACCAAGATCCACCACACGGATGCTGGGCACAAAGTGCAGAAGGAAATTGCCAATGCCTTCCCAGGTCCGACCGGGACAATAATCTTTTGATAGGCGCCCCGCCACAGAGTTGAAATAAGCCGCCGCTTGTTCCTTCC
>REBV01000132.1 GCA_007692545.1 Puniceicoccaceae bacterium | reverse complement strand
ATCCTTGACTTCATCCAACTCAGGATGCGCTAAAATTAGCTCAAAGCCACGAATCGGGTCCGAGCGAACAAGGTGATGGCTCAAGTTTCGCCACGCACCGATCATCACCGGCTCATCCAAAAGAGGTAATAACCAGGAGATTGCGCCATCCAGATCCTGTTGCGACCACATACTTATCGCAACACCGATTGACTGCTGCTGGAGGTCCCCCCCCAGTTGCCTTTGTATCGCAGCAATTGCCTCGCCGGGCGTGCGTCGGACCCAGGGCGCTACCAACGTATAAATGAAGGAATACGGATGCGCCAAATTCACAGGAAGTTCCGACAGATAGGCCAAGCCTGCTTCCGGGTCAGATTCGCTATAAAAACTCATAATTCCTGATAGGATCGCTTCCTGCTCACGCTTGGATGCATTATCCAGCAGCGCCTTAGCACGGGGCAAATCCACCTTTGCGAGCTCTGCGGCGATCGCACGAACCACCCCTTCAACGCGGTCTGCTTTATCCAAACTGGAGTAGTATTCAAGTGCGCTGCCCGGATTTGACTCGGCCAAGGTGGACAGCGCCGCGTAGCGGAGTCGCCCAGCCAGTTCTTTATCCCCTGTAACTCGATTTGCATACTGCCAGACCGCATCGAAATCCTGGCGCGCCCTGTCTTTAAGCTGCTCCAAAACGAGCCGCATGATTGCCTCCTCACGCAGGTCATGTAGCTCAATCGTATGCGCCAGTGCAGCTGCTGCATCCAGCCCGCTCCATCGGGTTAGAATCACACTCAATAAGCGCTCAGCATTCGCCTGCTTACGCTGATACGTCAAATACTCGGCGGCGGCCTTTAACTCAAAAGAGTCCCACCCCTCGCACAACACTGTCACTTTATAAATTTGCTCCCACGCATTGCTTTCTTGCAGCAGCTTTTCCAGACTGGCTTCAATAGATGCTGTAGGTGAGCTTTCCTGAAAGCCCTTGTCAACCAGCTGATGCTGGCCTCCCGATTCCGGGCGAACCCGAGCATAGCTTTCATCGGTCTCAATGCTGCTGTCATTCCAAAGGAAACGACCAGCTAGGAATCCAACAAAAGCTACAAACAGAAACGCAAAATGTATCGGTTTCATGTTTAAATATCGCGAAGGACCCTAGCTCGCTGCTCCAGGTATTCTGATTCAGTGATCACTCCCAATGCAGACATCGGCTTACTGGGCCTGACTCTTCCTTGTGCTCTCATAATTTAGCCGAATTCTCGATAGTAACCCATTTTACTTTAATCGGTGCTCTTCCTTTTAAGAGTATTTCGATCTCGTCCGCATCTACTTCTAATAGCTCAACTTTTTTCCTGTCGACCGTCATCACTGGCGAAAACTGATCCTTTTCAAATTCGATGAATCCTTCAAAGGTATTCGAAATCACGTCTAAAGATAGTTTTCCCTCGTGCTTCAGGTAGCTGATTTTATAGCCCGCATACAGCCCATTTGTTTCGTCAGATTCTGGAGCGCCGAGGTGGAGTTCATGTGCGCTTGAAACACTTCCATTCTCTCCTTCGATTCTAAAGTGTTTGGTTGATCCGTTTTCTTCCTTAATCTGAATATATTCGTCTCCCGACAATTGCAATGTGAGGCAGATCAGGAGAGTGATGATAGGGGATATTTTTTTCACTATTTTCTAACGTATTGAACGATCAATCAACCTGCGAGGCCAAATTGTCCTGGACGCTAAATTTTTGCTGCTTCCGACTAAGGATAGATCAAATCTTCGACATGAACAGATCCGTCCATAGGTACGGTGACGTATTTTTTATCTTTGGGATTCGGATCAATATTCACATCGGGCGTCTCGTCGATACGCACCTCATATTCTGTGGCACGGATTGGCCCGATGCAGCCCAAGTGAAGTAACCCGCAAAGACCAGAAGAAACACAGATAGGATTTGTTTCATAACTCGCGGGGGAATGTTGTTTATTTGATGCCTGAGCACAAACACTTTTTGACGGCGAGGTGGCCGAATTGATACATCTGGATATCTATTTCAAGGGGGATAAAGCAGCCGAGGACCGCTAACGCATTGAAGCGGTTTGGCAGGACAAGCTCGACGGCCTTTAGTGATTGCCGACAGCGCATCCCCCACCAAAACCAGCAAAATTCAAACCCGGGTTATGCGTCGTTCAAGGGCGCGGATAACACTGATCTACAGGAAATAAGATGAATCAACCACCCGCTTCCGTCTTCACATACAGGTAAAGATCCAATTCCTCGGTAAAATTTGTCGGCGCGATCATGTAGTGGGTTCGTACTGGTTCAGCAACACGCTCCGAAAAAATCAAAAAAGTCCAATCAAGAAACCTGTAATAGGCAAAAATACGACTCCGCCGTAAATATCCATTCAATCAATGTGGCTGATGAAACCTTGCAATTTTTGACGCTATGCGGTCACTATGCATATTCTCATTTTCCAAGTTTCACTAAAGTCTTAAGTATGCAATTATTAAGGTTCCCGCTGACCAAACGCCTGGACCCACACCTTGATTCGAAAGAAGTGCGGGCAGTAAAACTAATCAAATAAATTTCATGGATGAGAACAGAAGCATTTGGAAAGCACTCACTGGCGATGGCATCTTTCTGCTTTACATCGGATACGGGTATTTGGATATTTGGCACGGTATCGCCACCCTATGCCTGCTCCCGTTTTTTCTGCTCGGCCTCAAAAATAGTCGCCGAATCATCAAGGGCCAACAGTCGTTCAGAGTCATGCCTAAAGGCTCAGAAAAGCTTATGGCAAACGCTCTTACTGTCCGGAAGCTTTGGCTTCATTTCCGCAATTGGTATTCATTACTATGTCGGCTACACAGACTTATTGCACCTTTTGCCCGCATTCTTAGGGGCCGCGATTTTTACCGCTGCCATCTACTTGGCATCGAAACAGGACGCAGCGGACATTGAAAAATTGGAGGCAGGCAAATGAGCCGAATCGAGCAGGTCATACGCGAACTGAGCGACTTGAGGGATTTTTACCTTAAACTACAGCAACGACATACTGCAAGCGCCCCGGTCAATTCGGGCTTACTTGTAGCAGAAGAAGCCACTGACTATAATTCTAAAATTAGGCAAATCAGCCAGTTTCAAGAAGGCCATTAAATCCGCACTTAAAATTGTGCACCACAGGTTGCAGCTTTCGCATTCCTGACTTGTACCGCCGTCCCCTTTTACCTGAATACTCCATGCGTGAATGACATTTTTGCAGGTTTCATCATTATCGGTATTTTAATCCTTCTGGCAAAGTGGATACGAAGAAAAGTATCTCTGCAACAAATCATCGTGCAACTGCTCAACCACAGCGAAGCCAAGGCCCCTCCGGAGGACCCCCAAGACCCCCTGGCCCGTTTTTAAGTGATGCCGAGCTTCGACTAGAAGTTGAAATATGGGTTTACACAATCGATTTGTTCGCACGCTTGGTGCCCAGTGAAGCGGCCTGCCGGCAGGAGTTCCGCTCGCCTTCGGTCGTGAGCTCAGACCGAACGGCAGATGCCCGCTTCGCCCTCCCGAGCTGTGTCGAAGGCTGAAGGCGACACCCTGGATGCCCCACCTCAACCCTCACCCCGTTCTCACGGACAGTTCCAAGCGCTGCTTTCCAGGGCGCACCTTTCGCCTCGGCCCGTAGATCCACTTCCACCACTCCATCACTCCATCACTCCATCACTCCCCCATGCTTTCCCAACAATTCGACTCCCAGGCCAAGCCTGATCGACGACCTCAAGTCGGTCTGTGCCAACTACGGCCTCGGCAACGACGGCAACGAGCTCAAGATCATCACCCAGATCTTTCTCTACAACCATCCTCTTTATCGACGATAGCAACGACGGCCCCGTCACCCTCGTCGATGCCTCCAAGCTCGGCAAAAAAGTCAAAGACGGCAAAAACCAAAAGACCTCGAAATCACTATAGAAAGTAACCTCAGCCATCTACACTTGGAACCCCCTCAGAACCATGCCCGCTAAAGCTTGACAAAAGCAGTGCACACCATACTTTACCTGTTTTTCAATGTAACGCATTCCGTTTTTAAGCGATTCTTTGATGCTCGACGACACCCTATTCGAACTCAGCCGCCAACTGGTGGGGCAATTATTGCGTCAACAACGGCGACAGTTGGGCGACCCTCTAAGCGGACGCTGCCACCTCCTGACCGGCCCCAGAGGCGTCGGCAAGTCGACTTGGACTGCCCAATATCTGGCCGACAAGTATCCCGATTACCCCACCTCCACCGAATGCCTCTACCTGCCTGCCGATCACTTTCTACTCGCCGGTCGGTCGCTCTACGAACTGGCTGAAGTCTTTGTCCGCAGGGGCGGCCGCCTGCTTTGCCTGGACGAGGTGCACCGTGCCGAGCACTGGTCGCGGGACTTAAAGAGCTTGGCCGACACCTTTCCAAAGCTGGAGATCCTCGCCACTGGTAGTTCCCTCCTCCACCTCCAAAAGGGCTCGCACGATCTGAGCCGCCGCTTTCTCGTCCACTCCATGGAGGGCCTCTCCTTTCGGGAATATCTCCAGCTCAAGCACGGCCTGTCCCTGCCCGTCCTGCCGCTCGCCGATGTGCTGGAGCATCACGAAACCCAGGCGCCAACCATCCTCCGGCAGCTTGCCGAAACCGGAGCACCCGTCCTCAAGCATTTCCAAGACTATCTGCGTCGGGGCTACTATGCCTACGGGCTCGAGTTCAAGCATGAAGCCGCCTATATCAAAACCCTGCAACAAAGCGCCCAGGCCAGCCTGGAGAGCGACCTGCCCGCCGTCCACCCCACCATCACCGGGGCCAGCGTGAAGCGGATCCGCCGTCTCCTTGCCGCCATCGCCGGCAACGTCCCCTTCACCCCCGACTTCGCCAAGATGCGCCGCCGCCTGCAGATCGCCGACGACCGCACCCTGAAAGACTACCTTGCCTACCTAGAAGACGCCCGGCTCATCCGCATCCTCCGACGCGAAGGTAGCCCCATGGGCTCGATGGACAAGCCCGACCGCATCTACCTCGGCGACCCCAACCTCGCCTCCGCACTCTGTTCCCCCGAAAAACCCGACCGCGGGGCCCTGCGCGAAATCTTCCTCCTCGCCAGCCTGCCAGCCGAACTGCCCGTTTGCGCCGCCCACAAAGGCGACTTTCTCCTCGACGGCCAGTACACCCTCGAAGTCGGTGGCCCCCGCAAAGACAGCGCCCAAATCAAAAACCTTAAAAACGCCTACCTCGCCATCGACGACATCGAGCTAGGCAGCGCCCGCCGCATCCCTCTCTGGCTCTTCGGCTTCCTCCGCTAACCCCCGCCCATTCACAAGAATTTGAACCAGTAGAGTAGAGAGTGACAGGCGGCACTTGCGAAGCAAGGCCCTCCTGCCACTCCCCCCTCGTCGAACCGGACGTGCAGATTTGATTCGCTACGCTCACCCCTGCGGGGCAGCCATTCGGCTGTCCATCTCCGCTTCGCTCCGTCCCGCATCCGGCTCTCCTGCAAGTATTCGTCATGGGCGAAGTAAACCGAGTTTCTGGAGATATTGATAGGTGCTCAATCCTTTTGGACGGTGGTATTTGCGCTGGCTCCGACGGTTCAAGTGAGTCGTCATTCGTCCACGGCAGTATTGACGACAGCTTAGGCTTTAATCGCTTACTTATAGATGTCTTTGCAGTGGCCTGCTGGCCTACGCCGAAGACAACGAAGCGCTCATCGGCACCCGTGCCGACGTTGAGAACGTCCTGCACGTGAGCCGCCGAAGCGATCAGCACATCATTAGTGCCATCCAAGACGACCGGAGCCGTGGTGTGCGCACCGAAGGTCGGGTTTTCATCCCAATCCGCGATCACGATTGTAGTGATACCGACATCGTTCAGCGCGTCCACCTCATCAGCGGTCAAATTGCCGACATCCAGGCTGCCTGCGCAATCAACACCCCCCTCTGGCAATCCGTCAAGATCACCGCTAGCATCGACTAAATTGTCGAACTGATTCGGCTGCTGGAACTGCAGGGTGCCATACGTCAACATCGCCTTGTTCAACTCCGGGATGTTGGTGCTGCAAACCGCCACGTGGGATTTTTGCAAGAGGTTGGGAAGCGTCGGGAGCAGGATGCCCGCAAGGGCGACCAACACCGTCAGCACGACGACAAGCTCAAGCAGGGTGAAGCCCTTCCGGCTCTTTTTTGAAAAGCGCGAGCTGGTGGCTCGACATGAACAGCTCGCCTCGCCGGTACCCCTCTACGCTGTGCGGGAGAATGGTCAGGTGGAACGCTTCGGCGAACTGATTGCCAATACCGACATGCACTTTGGCAACCTGAGCTACTTCCTTCCGGACGAAGCGCCCTACCCACTCGCCCCGGTTTACGACATGCTCCCCATGCAGTTCCCCCCAGCGGCACCAGCGAGGTCGTCGAGCGCCGCTTCAAGCCCTCCCTCCCCAAACCCGAAGACGAGGCCGCCTCCTGAGGAGAAAGTAGCACACGCTTCCAGCGTGTCACGGAGCTGTTGGACACGTTGGACAAGGTCCGGCGAAGCTCGGAGAGTGACTGCGTCACGCATAGCTTTAAAAGCGACGGGGTGATCACCGATTTAGCGGAAACTTAAGGCGTCGAGCATTAAATTATGGTAACTCGATTTTCCAGCTATGAATATCAGGCTCTGAACAATGATGATGCGTCTAAATATTAGTGGATTTTGAATCGCCTTCTGCATGTAAAAGGCGTTTATTGAAAGTTCCCTGCCCGATAAAGCTTAATCCCGTCTAAAATCATTCCTTCGCCGCTTAATTCTTTTCATCGCACCCCCTATGATTTCAAACTCCTCCAATCCAAGGACCGGCATGGTCCTACTGGTTTTTAGTTTAATTATTTCGCCGCTCTGGGGGGAGTCCTGGACTGTCGGGGACCAGGTTTATCACGATGTGGTGGTGCGGGATGTGAATCCGGAGACGGTCGTGATTCTCCACCGCAGCGGGCTGGGCTCACTGCCGCTCAAATTACTGCCCCAAGATTTACAAGAACGTTTTGGCTACGCCCCGGATAAAGCACAGGCCCACCGAGAGGTACAGAAGCAAGAAGCGGCCGCGGCCCAAGAACGCTTAAAGGCACAACAAGATGCCTTGCGGGCAGCATCGCCCCAATCAGTCAAACGCATTTCTGGCGGTAGGATGGATGCCATATTGAGGCAGATTGACCAGCCGGCTCAAATCTCGGAGCGGGTCGATTTACGCGAGCGTTTTGCCGAGCATGGGCTGCATCCGCGCAATCAGGGGCGGCGCCCCAGTTGCGCCGTCTTTGCCGTCGCTTCAGCCTTCGCTTTTGCACTGGCCGAAAGCGGGCGTTCGGGTGACTTGAGCGAGGAGTATTTATTGTGGTCGACGGTGCAGTATCTAGAGCAGCATCCTGCCCCAATTCACGGCCAAACTTTTGATGGCGAAGACCCCGGCGATATCGGCTTCTCTCTGATGTCTGTGGTGCAAGCCGCCCAGTTGTACGGTGTGGCCTTAAGTCAGGAAATGCCAAATCGCCTGGGCGGCCGCTTCGCCGAACTTGAAACCCCGCCGGAAGCTTTGATTGAGCACTCGCGCTCGCAAAGACTCCCCAGGGCCGCCCGGTTGGGTGGTGACAGCAGCAACGAACAAAAAATCAATTTGATTCTTAAAGTGCTGAACGCCGGCTGGCCTGTCACTATTGGGACACGCTGGCCGAGCAACCATACCTTGCGACGGAGTGCGCTCGTCGACAAACAGGCTCCCCTGCCGGACTATGCTCACGCCATAACGCTGATCGGCTACGCCGCTCCCGGCGGCAACTTGGATGAGTGCATCTTCATTTTCCGTAACAGCTGGGGTATTAACTGGGGAATTGCGGGCCACGGTATGATTTCCTACAACTACTTGCTTGAGCACCTGCAGGATGCCATCGTGATTGATGTGGAAGCTGGCAAGTAAATCACACGACTCAGATTAAACTCCCTTTGAAAGCCCTGCAAAACATCGCCATATCGGCCTCGGCCGGTTCCGGCAAAACATACCAGCTAACCAACCGGTTTATCTATTTACTCCACCTCACTGAGCAGCCGGAGCGGATCATTGCACTGACTTTTACCCGCACCGCTGCCGGGGAGTTTTTCCATAAAATCATCGAGAAGCTCAGTCAGGCCGCCGGTGATCCATCCGCCGCCACTCGACTTGCCGACGAGCTGGGAATCTCCGCCGACTGCGAGCGCTTCCACCACCTGCTCCGGCTGCTGATCCAGCGCATGCACCAGCTCAACTTGCAGACCCTCGACAGCTTTTTCTTTCGAGTCGTCTCTGCCTTTGCCCTTGAGCTCGGCCTCTCCGGCAGTCTCCGCCTGCTCGACGAGACCTCCGAGCCACGTATGCGCAACGCCGTGCGCGACAGCATCGTGCACCGCCCCGGCGAGCTCGACGGCGCACTGCACGAATTTTGGCAGGCCTTCAAGCAGGCCACCTACGGGTACGAGGCCCGCAAGGTCGAGTCCATCGTCAGTCAATTCATCGAGCAACTCTACGGCCTCTATCTCGACGCCCCCGAAGCCACCCGCTGGGGCCACCCCGCCCAAATCTGGCCCGACGGCTGCCCCTGGCTCTGCCCGCAGGCACCCGACTGGAATCAGCTGGCCGAGGCACTGCGCGACTCACTGCCCGAGGATCTGATGAAGTCGCAGCGCAACGACTTCGAGTCTGCTGCCGCTAAAGTAGAAAACTACCCCACCGACGAGGCAGTCAACACCCTCCTCAGTAACGCCCTGGCCATCGCACCCGACATCCTCGCCGGGCGCGCCACACTGAAAGTGCGCAAGCCGCTCGAACTCCCCACCGCCACCTGCCAGGCCCTGGCCGATGTTCTCAAAGCCATCCTCTGGCACCACCTCGAGCGGGCGCTGCACAACACCCAGGGCGTCCACCGCATCCTGCAAGCCTACCACCAGCAGTACGACCGCCTGGTGCGCCGCCCCGGGCGGCTTGCCTTTGCCGACCTGATCCATCTACTCGCTCCAGCTACCGCTGGCTCACCTATGGGCACCACCGACCCCCAGGCCCGTGAACTGATGGACTTCCGCCTCGACGGGCAGTTCGACCACTGGCTCTTCGACGAGTTTCAAGACACCAGTCGTCCCCAGTGGGCCGTCGTGCAAAACCTCATCGATGAGATTCTACAGGATGCCTCCGGCCAACGCTCCCTTTTCTACGTGGGCGACACCAAGCAGTGCCTCTACCTCTGGCGCAATAGCGACGACCGCCTCTTCCACGAGATACACCAGAGCTACGCCAACATCCTCGAAGATACCCTGGCCCAATCCTGGCGTTCCGCCCCTGCCATCCTCGATGCCGTCAACGAAGTCTTTCAGGACAACGGCCTGATCGCCGCAACCTTCTCAGCCGACGCCGCCCAGCGCTGGGCCAATGCCTGGAAGCCTCACAGCGCCTCCAAGGCCACTCAAGGCCTCAGCGGCTACGCCTGTTGGCTCGAAGCCCAACGCGAAGACAGCCCCAGCCGCAACGAGCGCATCCTGCAGACCCTCGAAGAGCTCAACCCGATCGAGCGCGGCATGAGCGTCGGCGTTCTGGTGCGGCGTAATAAAGATGCCAACGAAGTGGCCGACTTTCTGCGTGAAAACAGCCACTTCCCGGCCCACACCGGCTCCACCATTCAGCCTGCCCAGGACAACGCCGCCGGTGCGGCACTCCTCGCCTGCCTGCGCCATGCTGCACATCCGGGTGATCAATTGGCCCTCGGCTACCTGCGACTGATCGATGCCTCGACCTCCGGGCCCAGCCTGGTCGAGTCCGTCAGCGAGCTCCGCACCCGCCTCCTGCGCGACGGCCATGAGTCTGCCGTGCGCTGGGCCTGCCAACACATCCTGACCAAACTCCCTGCCGACGACAGCCGTCACCGTGAACGCCTGGCGACCCTGATCGAAAAAGCCCGCTCCTTTGAGAGCGAAGAGCAGCGCGACCTCGACGCCCTCTATGATTATTTAAAAAACAGCCGCAGTGGCGACTGCCCGCAGGGCGACGCCATCATCGTCGAAACCATCCACAAATCCAAAGGCCTGGAATACGACGTCGTGATACTCGTCAACGAAGACAAAGGCGGCGGCTCCGGCGACCGCCGCATCGCCCCCCTGCTCGACCCGCAGGGCCGGGCCGAGTGGATACTTGAGCCGATCAAAAAAGACCTGATGGAGGCCGACCCCCAGCTCGCCCGCCTCCAGGCCCAGGCCGAGAGTCAGCAGGACTTTGGTAACCTGTGCACCCTCTACGTCGGCATGACCCGCGCCCGCCGGGCCCTCTACATGATCAGCGACTTCTACCGCGTCGGCAAACGCTCCACTGTGCACTACCTCCGCCAGTGCCTCGGCGACGAAGCCGACAAAGCGGGCCGCCTCTGGTCGACCGGCGACCCCGACTGGCACCAAAGCTACCAGGCAGACGCAGCACCCGCCTCGCCTGCGCCCACTCAGGCCCCCAGCGGAACCCCCGCCTTTCCACCCGCGCACGAACGCCTGCAACTCCACCGCCCCTCAGCTGAAAAACATGGCCGCCTGCCCGCCAGTCGATGGCTCGACCTCAGTAGCGATGCCGCCCAATACGGCACAGAAGTGCACGCCGCCTTCGAGCAAATCACCTGGCTGGACACAGCCGAAATCGACTCGCCGGAACTGCTCAAGGCCTGCCTGGCCCAGAGCAACATCCGCCAGCTCCTCACCCGCCCCGAAGGCCCCGTCAAACTCTGGCGGGAAAAGGCCTTCAGCTATGTCGCAGGCGATCAATTTATCAACGGCGTCTTCGACCGCGTCCACCTCTACCAGGACGCTCAGGGCCATATTACCCACGCCGAAATCATCGATTTCAAAACTGATCGTATCCAGGGGAATAATACACTGGTGTCAGCCGCCGAAAAGCACCGGGCTCAGTTGGAAGCCTACGCCAAAGCCCTCAGCAAAATCACCGGCCTGGCCGATTCGAAAATTCAGCGGACGCTCATTTTTACTGATCTGCCCGGGCTTTATCGATTTGAGACACGCCTGAATCGCCCTTGACTGAAAAGCGCTCGCTCCGCACGGAATATCTACTGCCCAGGGTGGGACTTCAGATAGTCGCGCTTACAGCTCTTGTAGGTCCGCAGCAAGTGGCGGACGACTTCCGGGATACTTCGCCCATCCGTAGTGATGCAGGCACCGGCCTGCATGTAGATCGGCTCACGCTCTTTCAGCAAGGAGCGCACCTGGGCGGCCGGATCGGCCACGTTGAGGAGCGGTCGATTCTTATTACGACTGGTGCGCTCGATGATACTATCCAGAGAAGCAAATAAACAAATGACCACGCCCTTCTCCTTGAGGCGGTCGCTCATCCCCGGCTGCACCACCAATCCGCCACCGCAAGAGACGACACAACCGTCCCCCGGGTGACCGCTTTCGATAAACTCACGCTCTAAAAGCCGAAAATGCGCCTCACCCGATTCAGCAAAAATCGCAGGTATTTTCTTCCCAACTTGCTGTTCAATACAATAGTCCGAGTCCAGAAACCGGTAGCCCAACTCAGAGGCCACCCTGCGGCCAATAGCCGACTTGCCCACGCCCATGAAGCCGACGAGGTAAAGGTTGGGTTGTCTCTGTTTTTGCTGTTTCAAGCACATTATATTGCAGGCATACACAGCACTGGTGCGAACAAAAAATACGAAAGCTTTCGACACGGCTGAGAACCTGTACAAAACTGCGCCCAGTCGTTTTTCTTCCTACAACCCACTGCCACTATCATGAGCTCCAGCGCGAACCGCCTCTACAAGTCGATCCCCTTGTGGTTTTTTCTGCTGGCGCTCGTCCTCTCCTGGTGGGCGGGCCAGAGTTCGTCCGTCGTCTGGAGCGTGCAGTCCTATTCCATGGATGTAAGGACTGCTGAAGCACGCATCGAAACCCTGGGAGCGAGTGCTTTCATTCCGGTGGAAGCTTCCCAACTCCGGGATTTGGCGGATACCGAGATCAGCCAGGAACCGCCGCTCCTGGAAGAATGGGTGATCGAAAATGAGGGCTCCGAGCAAGTGGCTTACCGACACATTGAAGCGCAGTTTCATCGTGGCGCATGGTCGCTCTTCCCTGCCTTCGTCACGATCGTGCTTTGCTTCCTCACGCGGGAGCCCATCACCGCACTGCTGGGTGGCATCGTCTCCGGTGCCTTACTGCTCGGCACCTATGATTTATTGTCCGGAATCATGATCCCGGGACTGACAAACTCGTCGGCCGCGCTGGTTGTTTTGCTCTACCTCGGCCTGCTCGGGGGGATGCTCGGGATCTGGTCGCGCAATGGCGCTGCCCGCGCATTTGCCGAGTCGATCACCCGCCACTTCGTGCGCGGCCCCAAGACGGCTAAGCTCGCGGCCTGGGCGCTGGGTGTGTTTTTCTTCCAGGGCGGCACCATCAGCACACTGCTGGTCGGCACCACCATCAAGCCCGTAGCTGACAAAGAGAAAATCAGCCACGAAGAGTTATCCTACATCGTGGACTCCACCGCTTCGCCCATTGCCGTGCTCCTGCCTTTCAATGCATGGCCCTTCTATGTGCAGGGCTTGATCTTCGTGGGCGGCGTCTCCGTCCTTGCGACCGAAGCGGCCCGGGTGACCTTCTTTTTCACCTCCATCCCGCTGTTTTTCTACGCTATTCTGGCAATCACTTTTACCTTTTTGCTGAGTATTGACCGGCTGCCATTCATCGGAGCTTCCTTCAAGGAAGCGATTCGCCGCTCCCGCGAGACGGGCAAACTGGATCGCCCCGGGTCCACCCCGCTGCAAGCATCCAAGACCTTCAAGGGCTCCGATATTCCGGAGGGCTACCAGCCGGCTGCCTTCGAGTTCATCGTTCCGCTGGTACTCATCATCGGCATCGCCGTGGGCACCTACCTACTGCTGGATTCGCCCAATGTGCTCTGGGCCTTCGCGGTGGCGGTCTTCGTCGCGGCGATGATCAGCCGACTGCGGGGGATGTCGCTGAAGGAACTTATCGAGGGGGTCACGACCGGTCTGCAAGGCGTCGTCTATGGGGCGGTCATCCTGCTCCTGGCCGTGGTCATCGGTGGCCTGAGCCGCGAAACCGGCGGCGGGCTCTTTCTGGTCGATTCGATGGGTGGCGCTCTGCCCTACCAGGTGCTGCCACTTTTACTGTTTGTGCTGACGGTTGTCATCGCCTTCTCGACCGGCACCAGTTGGGGCACCTTTGCCGTGACCTTCCCGCTGGCCATGCCGCTGGCCTGGAGCCTGGCCCAAAACGGTGGCCTCGAACACCCGGTGCTCTTTATACAAATCTGCTTTGCCGCCGTGATCAACGGCAGTGTGTTCGGCGACCAATGCTCGCCTATTTCCGATACCACTGTGCTCAGTTCGCTCGCCACCGGTTGCGACCTGATGGACCATGTTAAAACTCAAATCATTCCCTCCTCGGTGGCGGCTGGATTGGCCATCATCGGCTGGACTACTTTGACGCTTTTTGTCTAGTTCACCCCTGACTCAAATGATCATCGACTGCCACACCCATGCCTACCCGCCCGAAGCGGTCGAGCGACCGCACGAATGGGCTATGGCGCGGGGCGAGACACACTGGGCTGAGCTGGTAGCACCGACCGACCGCACCAGCATTCAGGGCTGGAGCGACCCGGCGACCATGCTGGGTGCCATGGACGCCGCCGGGGTCGACCGGGCAGTCCTGCTCGGCTGGTATTGGCAGCAGGCCGCCACCTGTCAGTGGCACAATGCCGTCATGGCTGAGTGGATGCGCTTCGCCCCCGACCGCTTCCTTGCCTTCGCCTCGATTTATCCAGACTCGACCGTGCTCGAACAATTGAAAAACGCCCAAAGCCTCGGCTTTTGCGGTGTGGGTGAAATCCACCTGGGCGTGCAGCCCTGGGATATTTCCAGCGATGTATGGCAAACGCTGGCCGAGTGGTGCACGGCTCAGGCGTGGCCGATCAATTTTCACGTGACGGAGGCGGCGGGCCACCCCCAAGCCGAATCTGTGGCGACCCCCTTGCAGACATTTATTGATATTGCACGCAAGACGCCCGAACTTAAAATGATTCTGGCCCACTGGGGTGGCGGGCTCCCCTTCTTCGCACTCAATCCGAAACTCAAGCCGGTTCTGCGCAATGTCTACTTCGATACGGCAGCCAGTCCCCTACTCTATGACATGACGATTTTTCGGCAGGTGATTCAACTCGTGGGTCCAGAGCATGTCCTCTACGGTTCCGACTACCCGTTGCGCCTCTATCCGAGGGAGCAAAAACTCCCGGACATGCAACGCTTCGTTACAGCAATTCAACACGATGCCCAACTCAGCCCGGAAGAGTGCAAATGGATTCTCGGCGGAAACTTTGCCCGACTACCGGGGGGCCAATCATGTTAAGTAGCGATCTACCGTAGCAGGGTTGGCTTTGCCGCCCTGCTTGAACAAAGCCGCTACGCGGCGGTATCTGGATGTGGGCACTGGGGGTTAGGTAAAAAAGTAAAGTTCCGGGCGAGGCCAGCGTATGCCAACCTGCCCGGATATGAATACAACAAAATCATCCAAAACGTATGGGCATTTCTATGCCCATGTCCACAGTAAAGCACTGTCTCCACGCAGCCGGGGTCGAGGTCGTGCGGCCGATTGCTCGACCGCACTCCTACAGACCCGTGCGAGC
>REBV01000018.1 GCA_007692545.1 Puniceicoccaceae bacterium | reverse complement strand
GTGATTGGCGAGACATCTCCATAACCGACCCTTGTCAAGGTTGCGACGCTCCACCAAGCGCTCGCGGGATGGAGCCAAAATGATCAGGCTGTCGGGAAGCTTCAACCACGTATAAGCCGGATGCGGATAAGAGCAAAACGATGAATGCAAATCCAAAGGCAATCCCCAGTTCAAAACGACGTTTCCTTATCGCCTCAATCAAGCCATCCATTGCCGTTGAATAACGACCGAGTCGGGCCAGTCGAAGGATACGAACCAACCTTAAGATCCGCACAAGGAAAGGACTTGCCCCCGTCAACTGGACAAGTACCGGGATGAGCGCAATAAGATCCACCAAAGCCCAAAAAGAGAACATGTAGCGCAGTCGAGCCCATCGCCCCTGAAACCGGGGATCCGCTTTTGAAGCATAAACACGGCAGATGTATTCGATGAGGAAGATGACCCCAATGATATGGGCACTCACATCGAAAAACCGCGGTGCTCTATCGTAGATCGTGTACTCCGACTCAAATACGGCAAGCCCGACAGAGCAGATGATCAGACAAAAAACGATGCGGTCAAACAAGGAGATGTGCTTAGCCTCTGGTGGCCCCTTGATCACAAGGTAAACTTTCTCATATAAGCGCATAAAGCACGTAAACAGCGGAACTACTGCCAGACAAGACCAGAAGCGTGGATGAGCGCCCTGCATTCTGCACGAGAACGCCACAGGGGTCTGCAAGGTGCAGGACACACATCGCACACATTCTTCCATCAAAAATATTTTAGTACATATAATATTGCACCACAAACACTTGCGAATCCACAAAAACACAAGGCACAGCTTCTGCTTAGATGTTCATACGACATAAACCAATACCGAACTACAACAGTTCCGGGTGTCGCCTAACCCACAACCATAAAATTATGAACGACTTAAAAGCCAAAGGAAACTGGAACATCTTCAAAGGCAGACTCAAGAAAACCTGGGGCTCGCTGACCAATGACGACCTCAAGGAGATTGAGGGCGATGCACAAAAAGCAGCAGGCGTTATTCAGAAACGTACGGGCGAATCCCAGCAAGCTGTTCAAAAGCGCCTGAAAGAACTGGAAAAAGAAAAGGACTAAGCTTCAGGGCAATCTCACAAACTCAAATACATTATGCACAAAGGTATCTCTATAGCCCTCCTCATTGTCGGGGTAATTCTTCTCGTTTTCGGTTTTCAAGCCGCAGATTCATTTCAATCTGAAGTGTCTGAAGCCTTCACCGGAACGCCATCTGACCGCAGTATGTGGTTTTTCATTACAGGCGTGATTGCGCTATGCGCAGGTGCCGGGGGACTTTTCATGGCCCGAGGCAAGTAAACGTTCCTAACAACCTAGCAAAACGGAGACCCTCAACCAGTAAAACGGTTGAGGGTCTCTTATTGGGTGTAGCCATGTCTGTACCACATACTATCGCGCTCTGATACGATACCTTGACCGCTCCCTTGTTCATTCGCGGGACATGGTTGTCCTTAAGGTGCTTGAGCTTCACGCTAGTCATCCCCAAAAACAAACGACCCAGCACCTCCAACGTCGCCGGGTCAATATTCAAACAATGATAAAAGATACGATCCGAACCTCCCTCCTTTTAATAACCGGAATATCTCTGGCCATGACAGCATTTGCAGACACTGCCGACCATTCTTCTGACGCTATCTGGCGGATGCCTGACGGCACCTTCACCGAAGCTCCCGAAGGGGCCATTGTTTCTGCGGACGGCGCACGCATTGCGCCCGGCACTGAAGGCACCCCAACTTTTCCCGCACCTTTTGTGGTCAACGCGCGTGACGTGATCTCGGTCAGCCTGAATCTCGAAGCCATTCGCACCGAAGCTGACGAAGGCGCTGATGGGCAGGGCGGCATTGTCCTGACCATGCTCCCCAAGCCATCAAGGACCAACTACAACCCAAACGCCGAACATCGGCAAATCGCCATTGTGGGCTCGGAAGCAGAATCCATCCGCTATGCTTTTCGGGCTGCGGGCTCACATGCGGAGGGGGAGCTCATCCTCGTGCCAACCCTCTCTTACTTCGGGCGCACCCTCGAGCTGAGCGGTATCACTTTCGTCAACCACGGACCCGACGCCGATCCCGCTGAACTAACCGCCTCCACCTCCAGCTACGCCGGCCAGGAGCTCGACGCCGCCTGGCGCGAAAAGGCAGCGGAAAAGATTGATGCACACCGCAAGGCCGACCTCAAAATTGTCGTCACTGATCGCTACGGCGATCCCATCGAAGGCGTGGATGTCGCGATCGAACAACTGCGCCACGCCTACCCATTTGGCACCGCCATCGTTTCCTCGCGCATCGTCGACGCACCGCGTGAGTTTTCCCCGGAATCCGGCATGACCACCGAACAGTGGTTGTCCGACAACGCCCGCTACCGCGAGGAAATCCTCAACAACTTCAACACCATTGTCACCGAAAACGATCTGAAGTGGCCGCAGTGGGC
The DNA here is from genome assembly GCA_007692545.1 of Puniceicoccaceae bacterium. Taxonomy (GTDB): domain Bacteria; phylum Verrucomicrobiota; class Verrucomicrobiia; order Opitutales; family Coraliomargaritaceae; genus Thalassobacterium. The sequence continues at coordinate 663 of REBV01000018.1, read as the reverse complement.
TTACAGTAACCGCACCCCTGGCGTCTACTCTCAGGATTGGACTCAAAACGCCTTCGATTGGTTTCACCAACACGAGATGACGATCAAAGGCCACACCCTCGTTTGGGGTAGCTGGCGCTTCACGCCCTTTTGGCTGCGCGAACTCGAAGAGGACCCCGAAGCCGTCCACAAAGCTGCGCTGACTCACATTCGCGACATCGCCGGCGCGACCGCCGACCGCGCCGGATACTGGGACGTGCTCAACGAACCGATGAGCCACCGCAACCTGATCGAACTGCTCGGCATGGAAAAAGTCGCAGAATGGTTCAAGGCTTCCCGCGAAGCCCTACCCAACACCCGCCTTGTGATGAATGAGTTCGACCTTGTCGGCAATGGCGGCAACCCGACCCGTCGGGCTAATTTTATTAAATTCTATGAGGAGCTAAACGAGCTTGGTGCCCCGCTTGATGTGATCGGTTTTCAAGGACATTTCTGGTCAGATCGCTTTACCGCGCCGGTGGATGTCTGGGCGATCATCGACGAAGTGCACGAAGCCACTGGCCTACCGGTCATGATCTCGGAGTTCGACAGCAACGTACCGAACGAGCAGCTCCAAGCCGACTACACCCGCGACTTCCTAACCGCCTGGTTCTCCCACCCTGCCACCGAGGCCTTCATCATGTG
>REBV01000076.1 GCA_007692545.1 Puniceicoccaceae bacterium | reverse complement strand
TTGAAATGTGGAGAAGAGCGTCGATTCGGGGCGCTCTGCTATTTGCATGGTGACGTTTTTATAATCTGCAATCTGCAAAATATAACGGGCCTGAATTTAGTAGGGAATTCGAGTTTTTGGAAATATTTATATTTTAAATCCTTGTTTGTTAGGGGGATGAGAGTTGTTGGGTTTTGGCTGGCATGGCTAATGCAAGAGAAGAACCCTATCCCCGATCTGGGGCCAAGTAACCTAAACCAAGAGACAATATGAAAAACAAAAAAATAGCACCAATCGTCGGCGTGACCGCGTCGCTTTTCATGTCCACCGCCCTCATCGGGCAAACCGATGGCATGAATAACACACGGCAAAGCGATGATCGTTCGCAAGCCCAAGGGCAGGGTCAACATCAGCAAGGTCAACAAGGCCAAAGTCAGCAGCATGGTCAAACTCAGGACCGCCAAGGTTGGGGATCACAAGACCATAGCCAATCGATCGGTAAGGCGAAATCTGCATCCGATATTGTAGGGCTCGACATTAAAGACTCCCAAGACGAGTCAATCGGTACCGTCGACGCCGTTTACCTAGACCTCGATTCCGGTGAGATTGCTGGAGTTGTCGTCTCTTCCGGTGGCGTTATGGGCTTCGGTAGTGACAAGTTTGTTATGAGCATTGACGGCCTGCGCTACGACGAGAATGAAGAGGCCCTTCGCAGTAACCAGGGTCGCGAGGCCTTGCAGAATTCGATCGAGTATGAGTCCGATTCAACGGATGTCTTTCGCTACTTCCGTGAACAGCGCAGTGTCCGCGACGGCCACCGTGCCCAGAGCAGCGCTGGAAACCAGCCTGCCGCGCGCACAGCTGGTGAAAACCAGGCTCGCACGCAGCACTCCGACCAAAGCACGGACTTGACCCGCAACCAGGGTGCTACCCGTGATCGCGATCAAAATCCTACTGGCGACGCAGCTCGTAGTGGCGATCAGAATCGCACGCAAGATGCTAACCAGAGGACCTACGAAAGCACCCGTCAGGATGCAAACCGCAGCTCGGATCAGGATCGCTCCAGCAGTGATCGGCGCGAACATATGGATCGCAAAGACAACTTCAAGAAAGCTTCCGACTTGGCAGGGCTCGATGTTGTCGCCGAAAACGGTGAAAAGGCAGGCAAAGTAGACGATGTCTACATTGACCTTACCTCGGGCAAAGTTCTCGGGTTGGTAGTTTCCGCTGGTGGCTTCATGGACGGTGATAAAGCCAAGTTCGCTGTCGATCTGAAGGGCGCTGAGGTCAAGAAGGATGAGGATACGCTTCGCATCAATAAGAGCGAAAGCGACCTTCGTAATGCACCGGAATTCAAAGACGGTGAAACCGACGCATTCCAGCAGCTACGTAGCGCTCGCCGCTCCGCCCCTGGCTCGGAAGCACGCCGCGACCGCGAAGGCACCCGTCTCTAAATTTTTCGGCTGTGGCCAAGTCCCATACACCATAACGCTATAGTTGACCTGTGCCATAGCCGAAAGAGCAAAGCAGAGTAAAGTAAAGTCGCTTGAGCCGGACTCCTTAAACAGAGTCCGGCTCTTTTGTGCTTCCCAAGGTCGGGCTGGATGCGGCATGCTGCTGAGCATGGTGCAAGCATCTAAACATTCGAACTGCGAGCTGATCCTCGCCCTTGACCTGCCGACTAAAGCAGAGGCCCTGCAGTGCCTCGATGATCTCGGTGATTCGGTGCGCTGGGTAAAGATCGGTCTACAACTTTTCACCCTCTGTGGTCCTGAACTTGTGCGCGAGATCGCGGATCGTGGTTACCAGATCTTCCTCGATCTTAAATTACACGATATCCCAAATACCGTGGCGAAGGCGGTCGAAAGCATCTGCCAATTACCGGTCGATTTGCTCACGCTACACGCCTCCGGTGGAGCGGAAATGCTTGGCTGGGCGGCTAAGGCCCGGGATTCGGAGAACCCCAGCCTCCGGTTGCTCGCGGTCACCGTGCTCACTTCGATGGATGGCGCTGGCCTGCAAAGCATTGGCGTAAATGCCGCACCGCAGGAGCAGGTGGAGCGGCTCGCTGCCCTGAGTCTGGAGGCTGGCATCGACGGACTCGTCTGCTCACCCCTGGAGCTGGCAGTACTGCGCAAGCGCTTTGGCCCGTCCCCGCTGATTGTGACTCCCGGTATCCGGCCGACCGGTGCGGCAGCCAATGAGCAAAAGCGGATCATGACACCGGAAGATGCACGTCAGCTGGGCGCTAGCATGATTGTGGTCGGGCGACCGATCCTCGCCTCGGCTGATCCGCGCAGCGCTGCTCTCAGTATCCGCACTACTTTGGAAACCGAAACCGTTTAATCCATGGCGGATTTGGCAGCAGCGATTTTTCTTGCCGCCGGCAGTGGTCGTCGGATGGGAGCAGGGGTTGCTGATAAGGTCTTGGCTCCGGTCGCGGGACAGCCCGCGCTCGCGCATTCGCTGCGCGCTTTTCGTGATGCGGGGATCGTACGTTCCTTTGTTTTTGCCTATCGAGATGGAGCCCAGGCCAGCGCGCTGCGCGAAACCGCGCTTAAGGTTCTTGGGGTAGGCACAGACCTGCATTTTGTTCAGGGTGGGGTGGAGCGGCAGGATTCGGTTTTGGCCGCGCTGGAAGTTTTATCCACTTCGACATCGTATGTGTATATCCATGACGCCGCCCGTCCCTTGATCACGGTAGCGGCCCTCAAACTGCTGGAAACTGTGCTTCGCCGCGACGGTGCGGCGGTTTTGGCGCATCGCGTGGCCGATACCATCAAGCGTACTGATTCGGCCGACGGTACGGATCGACAAAGTTTGGAGGATCTTGATAGGGCCAGACTCTGGGCGGTAGAAACCCCGCAGGCTTTTCAGTATCAGCGCATCCTTGCCGCCTATCGAGCCGTGCGTGAGCAGGGGCTGCGCATCACCGATGATAGTGCCGCGCTAGCTCATCTTGGAGACCCCGTTTCACTCGTCCCCAACTCGTCTCCGAACCTTAAACTGACGAGTCCGCAGGACTATGTTATGGTTGAAGCGCTGCTCGCCGCACGGGCGAAGCGCGGCTGATAGAGATGGCGTGGCCATGGTCGTGGTATAAGTCGTGGCACAGACATTCCTGTCTGTGCGATTTCAGTGGATTGGCCTGGGCCCGGAGAACACAGACAGGAATGTCTGTG
>REBV01000174.1 GCA_007692545.1 Puniceicoccaceae bacterium | reverse complement strand
ACCTACCTCACGGTGGTTCAGCAGAAAATACAGCTTTTAGATACTCAACTCAAAGCGTTCTCCAGTCGTCTCCCCGCGAACCCGGGCGGACGCGCCGGAATGCAGCGACTGGAGCAGGCACGGGAATCGATATTTGGCGGGGGGCAGGTCTATCTCTCCGTCCGTGATCGCGATGGAGCATCCGTATTCCAATCAGAGGATTGGCCGGAGACTATTGTCCTACCCGAGACGGTCGAACTTTTGCCCGGTGCTTCGGAGCTAGCGCCGCCGTCAACCCCACGCGATCTCGATTTCCGCCGGGGTCCACCGCAGGGTGGAGGGGGTGGCAGACAACTCTTCGAAAATGGGAATTGGCATTTCGAGACATTGCGGGGCATAGATGAACGCTGGCGCCTCGGCCTCCTCTCGACCAGCCAGCACGAATACCGGATCCTTGTTTCACTCGCCAGTATGGAAAACAATCTGGCAGCGCTGCGTTGGCGACTTGCTGCTGTCCTTTTACCGGCGATGATTCTGTTGGTTGGCGGTGGCTGGGCAATCGCGGGCCGCGCGATCCGTCCGCTCAAAAACATCAGTAGCGCAGCGGAGAAAATTGTCGGTGGTCAATTCCATGAGCGCATCGAGCCAGCGGAAAAAGCACCGGAGATCGACCATATAATTGGTCTGCTGAACAGGATGCTAGACCGCCTGGAGACAAACTACCGCCAAGCCCTGCGCTTCAGCGCTGATGCGTCGCATGAATTGAAAACCCCGATCACGTTGATGCAAAACGCCCTCGTCAACCAATTGAATTCAGTCACTGCTGACGGTCCGGATGCGCAATTTTGCACCGAAATGCTCGAGCATTTGAGTCGTATCAAGCGGCTCACCGAAGGTCTCCTCTTACTTGCACGGGCAGACTCCGGGGAACTGCCCAAAGCATCAAAGGCCTTCGATCTTGCTGAGTTGTGCCGTGAACTATGCGCCGATGTGCGCTCGCTGGCGGAGCTGGAAACCACCGGAGGCAGCTGGGAAGAGTCAATCCCTGCGACGGTGCCAGTTTTTATCGACCCTTCTTTTGTGCGCACCGTGATTTTCAATCTCTTGGTCAACGCAATGCGCTACTGTGGCCATCCGGGTCGCATTCAGGTAGAGCTAACAGCCAATAGTGAAACGGCATGCTTTGCCGTGACGAATAACGGCGATGCCATCACACCGGCCGACCAGGCGCACATCTTCAGTCGTTTCTACCGCGGCTCCAATGCAAAGGATTCACCGAATCCAAATCCGGATAATGATTCCGGGAGCGGCCTAGGTCTGGCCATTGCCCGCGAATTGGCCACGGTTCTAGGGGGTGAATTGATCCTGCTTTACTCAAAACCGGACGCCACCCGTTTCGAATTTTCCTTCCCCTTGCAGGCGCCAACAAATGCGAAGATGAATAAAAATTAATCTTCAAGAACACCGCACGTTCATTTTCAGGGTGTATTCTACCATCATCGGTAGGTTGTCATTCCGGCACTCAACCGATTCTCTCAAAAAAGGAATCATCATGAAAATTATCCACTACTGTCTCATCGGAGTTTTGGCAACTGGCACGGCTCTCGCCGCACAGGCCCAAACCGCTCGCGGCCAGGGTCAAGGACAAGGCCAGTGCCAACAAGTGTGCGACGGATCCGGTGAAGCGAAAATGAAAGGGCAAGGAAATGGTCAACGCTCGGGCGAACGCCAGCTTAATGGCCAACGCCGCGGAGCGAAAGACGGCTCCGGCAAGCGCCACGGGGGCGGACTGCGCGACGGCAGCGGACCCTGCGCGGAAAATGGGACTTGCCCAAATACCTCTCGCTGAGATTGGTGTTGTTTTCCCAAATCGGGCTCTCGCCCGTATCCCAAGAAGCCCTTGGCCAATAGGCCCAAGGGCTTCTTTTTTGGCAATCCTGTAAAACACAGCAGCCCGGAATGGCGCTAACTTAAAGCACCGATACGGGGATTATCAACGGCAGCAGTAGAGCAAGTAGCTGCGTGCTTTAGCCGCAGTTCGCCGAGACTTTGCGAAGGCAAAACCGCCTGCGGACTAATCCGCCGCACGCGGGCTGAAGCACCGCGCTACGAAAAACCGCTTAAGTTGGCGCCATTCGGGACTGACCGCAAAGGGAAGGTCCCGAACATCTCCTGCCTGAGTGCAATTATTGATGCGGGGTAAAATTGGTTCTTTATCGTCATCCTCATCCGGATGGCAGGTAGTTAAGCATTTATTCGCGTAGCGCGGTGTCTTCAGCCCGCCGTTGTTCGAATCTCGCGACATCGATCTAAACTGCGGCTGAAGCGCGCAGCTACTTTTATTTACTGATCCTCGAGTGCCCCGGGCCTTTATCGGTATTCAGCTCATGGTGTGGATCGGGAAGAAGTTTGCTGTGCGGCTGAAACCTTGAGCAAATCCCAATGCGCAAAACTCAAATCGAACAGCTGCCGACTCTGCTCGGCAATATCCGGGTCACCCTCAGCCCACGCGCCGGGGCGGGCAAAGGCATTACCCTTGCCGTAGAGATTGCCGGCAGTGGTAATAAACATCGCCATGGTGGCAAGGGTGAGCTGATCGTCGAGAATCTGCCCGTCCTCATAGGCGACCGTGCGGACAAGGCGCTGCTCGCTGGTGAGGTGGTATTCCATAATTCCCAGTAGGGCTTCATCCGCCAACTCGTTCCACGCTTCAAGTAGATCCGGACGGTGCTGGGCGAAGTAGCGTGCCGTTCCTTCCCGCTCGCGATCAAAGGCATAGCCGCCGCCCAAATGATTTAGAAATTGATACCAATCGTAGAGATCGACCGTTGCTGAAGCAGAGGTGACACCTTCTTCGCCAAAAACCAATTGCTCAGGCATGCCCCAAGGGCGGGCTACGGGGAACACGGCATCCAATGTGGCGGCGAGTCGCTCAAAAAGGGCCGCCGACCGTTCTTTGCCTTCGTCCCCGCCGAACATGTAGAGCACGTCGCCCATTGCTTTCTTGCCCCGAATTATGGCTCCAATGGCATCCAGGGGAAGGGCGTCGTCCTCCTCACCAAATACATAAATAGCCCGTTCGGGCGACCAATGCTGGAGCAGGTAGTCATCCACCTCTCGGTAGAGATCGGCCAGCGCTTCCGGGCGAATCCCTAAAAAAGCGGCGAGGTGATCCTCGGACAGCGTTCCCAT
>REBV01000097.1 GCA_007692545.1 Puniceicoccaceae bacterium | reverse complement strand
CTGTTGGCTTGCAGTGTCGCTGGTGCGTGGGGACACGCACCCTCCGGAGGGCGGGTGTCCTCAGCCGCTGGCGGGGCTGTTGGCTTGCAGTGTCGTTGGTGCGTGGAGATCCGTCTTCGTTCCACAGGCGGAACTACGCTGGGAGTGCGCACGCACCCTCCATACTTGACGGCGGGGCTTAATTCCAGTCATAGTCTATGGATCAGGCGGGTTCCGTGCGCACTGTTTCTTTTTATTACACAGCCAAGATTTCCATGAGTTCCGAAAGCAATACATCCACCGTGCTCGTTATCGACGACGACAACGATCTTCGCTACTCGCTCAAGCGGGTGCTGTCCAGTCGCCAGTATACGGTGCTGGAGGCCGCCAGCGGGGAGGAGGGGCTGAAGATGGCGGAAAAGCACAGCCCGAACGTCATCCTGCTGGATAACCGGATGGGCGGGATGAGTGGTATGGAGGCCCTGCAACACCTGCGGGGGATTCGTCCGAATGCCATGATCATCCTCATGACGGCCTATGGCACGACGCAGACCACGATTGAGGCAATGAAGTTTGGCGCGTTTGACTACATTATGAAGCCCTTTGATCTGAAGAAGATCCTCACCCTGACCGAGTCAGCGATGGCCGCCTCGAAGGATCTCGACAAGGACAGCGATGAGGCAGCAGCTTCGGTCTCGAAGGAAGATATCGAAGGTGGGATCATCGGCAGTTCGGCGGCCATGCAGGAAGTATTTAAAATGATCGGGCAAGTCGCGGCCAGTGATGTGACGGTCATGATCACCGGTGAGAGTGGAACGGGCAAGGAACTCATTGCCCGGGCGATTTATAAGAACAGCCTGCGTGCGCAAAAGCCTTACATCGCGGTCAACTGTGCGGCGATCCCGGAAAACTTGATTGAGAGTGAACTCTTCGGGCATGAGAAGGGCTCATTTACCGGGGCGACGAATCAGCGTATAGGCAAGTTTGAATTGTGTGATGGTGGAACCATCTTTCTGGATGAAATCGGGGATATGGCTTTGACGACGCAGACTAAAATCCTGCGTGCCCTCCAGGAAGGCGAGATCCAGCGGGTGGGAAGCAGCGAGACTTTAAAAGTCAATGTCCGCATGCTGGCTGCTACGAACAAACCGCTCGAAGAAATGGTGCAGGAAAAAACTTTCCGGGAAGATCTGTACTACCGCTTGAATGTGGTTCGCATACAGCTGCCGGCCTTGCGTGAACGTAAGGAGGACGTGCCCTCATTAATCGATTTCGTATTGAAACGTCTGGCACGTGATAGCAAGGCGGGCGTCAAATCGATCTCTCCCGAGGCGCTGGCTTTGCTCAATCGTTATAATTGGCCAGGCAATGTGCGGGAGCTGGAAAATTTAATTTATCGCAGCGCCGTGATCGCGCAGGGGGAAAAGATTCTAATCAAAGATCTGCCGATTGAGGTGGTGAATGCTATGGGTGCCCAGTCGCCCGCCAGCACGCCCGTCATAGATACCGGGGCAAGAGTTGCCTCGCCGGTTCCCGCCGGTTCGGAGCCGACGCCGGGCGATACTGGTGAGGCACTCGATACGTCTCCGGTCGACTCCAGCGCCAGCGACCCTTCCGCGCAAATGCTCGGCGATTTGGCGGTCGATCCCTATGATGCGTTTTTTAAAGCCTTGCTGAAGACGCACGGTAGCAATATTCTGGAGCACGCGGAACGTGCCCTGATTGCCCGGGCTCTGGAGGCGTCCGGCGGCAAGCAGATCAAAGCGGCCGAGCTCCTCGGTGTGACTCGGGCTACCTTGCGTAAACGCATGGATCAATATGATTTAATCGCATAGTTTTCAAAGTAGATCGTTCGTTGACCTTTTCTCAAAAGGTGTAAGCCTTTCCACCCTTCATCCCGAATTAATATCCAAAAACGACTTATGTATCAAAAATCATATCGCACCCTACTGGCAGGACTTTTCGCTGCCTTCCCTGTCTTCGCCAACGCACAAGCGAATATGGCCACGACCGAACCGATTGCCGTGGTCGCACCGGTCGAGATGACCGAGAATGAACTCATCGAACTGGTCGGTTATTTGACGGCTCTCAGTGGTGGGGTGGCCTCGCTGGAGCTGGATGCCGATGGCGTCGCAGCCATGGCGGGTGGTTTGCATGCGGGGCTCTCCGGAGAGTTCGACATTATGGAAGTCGAGGAGGCCGAGATGGAGGCTGGCTTTGCTCAGGCCCAGGCGCGTGCCGAGGCCGTGCAGGCCGGGAGTGAGGCATTGCCTGAAATCAGCGCCGATTCGCTCAAGCAGATCGGTGCTGTGATTGTTGTTCAGTCCGGCTTGGAGCAACTGGGCTTTGGTGCTGCTGAGGCGGATTTGATTCGAGCAGGCTTTATTGCCGGAGCCAATGTTTTGGAGCCAGGACCCGAGTTGGAGGCTAAGATGCCAGCTTTTCAGGATTTTATTCAAGCGCGCGTCCAGGCCGCCCAGGCAGAAATGATGACTGCGCAACAAGTTGAGCAGCAAGCGGCCGCGGCCGAGTTTGAAGAGATCGTCACCGAGTGGAAAGCGAAGGACAACATCCATGTCGTGCTCGAAACCACCCAGGGTGATTTGAAGATCGAGTTGTACCCAAGTGTGGCTCCGCTGGCGGTGGCCAATTTCGTCGGGCACATCGAGAATGGTTATTACGACGGCTTGATTTTCCACCGTGTGATTAAGGATTTCATGATTCAAGGGGGTGACCCTCAAGGAACTGGCACTGGTGGCGGGTCGATCTGGGGCAAGAATTTCCCGGATGAGTTCAGCCCGGAGCTGCGCTTTGATACGGAAGGCCTATTGGCGATGGCCAATTCCGGCCCGATGACAAACGGCAGCCAGTTTTTTATCACCACCAGCAAGCCTCAATGGCTCAACGACAAGCATACAATCTTCGGTAAGGTTGTGGAAGGCTACGAAAATGTGAAAAAGCTTGAAGGGGTCGAAACCGGCGCTCAGGACCGGCCAGTCGAGGATCAAAAGATCATTCGCGCCCGTGTGGCTGAGTAGGCAGGTTGGCTTTGCCGCCTGCTGCGTTTTATTGGCCTTGGTTTTGTGTGACTGCCGATCAACCAACAACAGCGGCTAGGCGGCAGAGCCAACCTAGCTACGGGGTGTCAATACCCCTTCTTCGGATCGCCGCCGAGCGGTGCCGGCGTAGCGCTGCGGGCGTCTTTCAAGTCGGCGGCGTAGTGCTTGTGCATTTGCCAACCGGCGCGGTAGGGGGCACCCTGCGCTTTGACCCACTCGGTGATGGCATCCAGCGTTGCGGCATCCTGGTGGCGCGACCATTCGGGGTGCAGCCAGACCGGCTTATCGGTTTCGCCGATGATGGCTACGTATTCTTCGATGGCTCCGGGCTGGTCGACAATGATCTTAAATTCGTCTGCGCGTGCAATGGTTTCTGGTAGCGGCAGCTTCCAGCGTTTCGGGCTGAGCGTGATCCAGTCGAACTCACCCCGGATCGGGAAGGCACCGCTTGTTTCCAGGTGAACTTGCTGACCGATGGCATGGAGCGCATCGACCAGCGGTGCCAGATTGTGGATGGCCGGCTCGCCGCCGGTGACGACGACAAACTCAGCCTTCGTTTTAGCGACTTCTGTGACCAAGTCCTCGACGGACCAACGCGCCACCTGCTCCGGGATATAATCCGGATGCCAGGTGCCCGCCGAATCACACCAGGGGCAATGCACCGGGCAGCCGAAAGTGCGGATGAAGTAGGCCGCCCGCCCTGCATGGAGGCCCTCGCCCTGGAAGGTGTAGAATTGTTCGTGAATCGGGAGCATGGGATGCGTTACCTACTTTAGCTACCCGGCTCGCTGCCGTTTTTCCCAGGGGCGGCGGTCGTCGATGGGTTTGATGGCCATGGCTTCGATGCGCACGCCGGCGAGGGCGGGGTGGCGGCGGAGTTGTTTGAAGTTTGTCCCGCTGATGCTGAAGCTGAGGGACTGCGCGGTTTGGGCCTCCAGTATTTGCTCGTCCACCAGGAAGCTGATGTTGACGCGGGTCTCACCGTATTGCCCGTCGATGGCTTCGCGCAGGCGCTGGATGAAATCGGCGGCTTTGTGATTGGGGTGCAGGATGAAGTTTATCCGCTGGATGATCTTCGGAATCGAACTTTCCAGGTCAAAAATATTGTGGGCGGCCAGACTCATCTCTCCGTTGCGGCGACCGATCAGCCCCTGTATCAGGACCAACTTGCCGTCCTCCAGGCGCGAGCCCTCTTTGGCGTAAGGGTCGGGAAACATGATCATCTCGTAGCTATGCGCGCGCGTGGCGAGATTGAAGACTGCCATCTGCTTGTTGTCTTTGCGGGTATATTTGATGGCTACATTGCTGATGATCCCACAGAGGCGGAAGTTACTGCGGTCGTCGAAGTTCACCAGCTCGTCGGGGTGGGTGAAACTGTCGATCGCGCTGTCGATTCCGGCATAGGCATCCATCGGGTGCCCCGAAATATAAAACCCGAGCAGCTCTTTCTCATAGCGGAGCTTCTCTGTCATACCCATCGGGGCGACGACGCGGCGGCTCTTGTTCGGCTTGTCTGTTTCGGCGGTGCCGATGGATTCATCCAGCATATCGAAGAGACTGCTCTGGCCGGCCTCGCGGTCGCGGCGGGTGCTTTCGGCCTCGGCCAGTTCGCCTTCGAGGCCGTCGAGCAGGCTGGCGCGATCCTCGCCCAGCGAGTCGAAGCCACCGGTCTTGATCAGGGCTTCCATCACGCGGCGATTGACGGCTTTGTCAGCGTTGCGCACGATGAAGTCGGTGAAGCTTTGGTAGGGGCCACTGGCTTCGCGTTCGGCGATGATGACTTCGGCGGCGCCTTCGCCCACGCCTTTAATCGAGGCCAAGCCGAAGCGAATACAGCCGCGCTCGTTTTCAACCACTGGGGTGAAGTCGGCCCCCGACTCATTCACATCGGGGCTGAGCACAGGTACGTCCATGGCATTACACTCGGCCAGGAAGTGCGAGATCTTATCCGCATTGCCCTGCTCGGAGGTGAGCACCGCGGCCATAAACTCGACCGGGTAGTTGGCTTTCAAATACGCGGTGCGGTAGCTTAGCATGGCGTAGGCGGCGGAGTGCGACTTATTAAAGCCATATTGGGCGAATTTCTCCAGCAGGGCGAAGATCGACTCGGCGGTGCGGCGGTCGATGTCGTTGGTCGCCTTGGCCCCCTTGATAAAGACCTCCTTCTGGGCATCCATCACGGACTTGATCTTTTTACCCATGGCGCGGCGGAGGATATCCGCACCACCCAGGGTGTAGCCGGCGATGATGCGGGCCGACTCCATCACCTGCTCCTGATAGACCAGCACGCCGTAGGTTTCTTCGACCAGTTCCTTTAGCAGCGGGTGGGGGACGACTACGGTTGAAGGATCTTTCTTCCCCTGAATGAATTGCGGTATAAACTGCATCGGTCCCGGACGGTAGAGGGCGATCAGCGCGATGATCTCCTCGAAGGAACTCAGCCCGATCTGGCGGCAGAGTTGCTGCATGCCGCCCGACTCCAGCTGAAAGACCCCCGTGGTGCGGCCGGAGTTGAGCAGGTCAAAGGTTTCGCGGTCGTCGAGTGAGACCGTCTCCACATTAAAATCGGGCAGGTTGCGGGTGGCCTGAACGTTTTTCTCGGCATCCGAGATGACGGTCAGCGTCTTCAGGCCGAGGAAGTCCATCTTGAGCAGGCCCAGTTCCTCGGAGGGGCCCTTCGGGTACTGCGTCGTCAGGTCGCCCTCCTGCAGGGTGACGGGGATGAGATTGGTGATGTCCTGGTCGGCGATGATCACCCCGCAGGCGTGTTTGCCGGTGTTGCGGATCATGCCTTCGATCACGCGCCCCTGATCGATGATGGTGCGGGCGACAGGGTTGCGGCTCAGCTCGGCGGCCAGCTCGGGCGACTTTTTGACTGAGTCGTCCAGTGTGATGTTGAGCTCATCCGGGATCATCTTGGCCAGTTTATTGGCTTCGGCGTATTCCAGATCGTTGACCCGGGCGAGGTCGCGGATGATCATTTTGGCCCCAAAGGTGCCGAAGGTGATGATGTTGGCCACGCGGTCTTTGCCGTATTTATCGCGCACGTAGTTGACCACCTCATCGCGGCGGCGCATGCAGAAGTCGACGTCGAAATCGGGTGGGGAGACCCGCTCCAGATTGAGCATCCGCTCGAAGAGCAGGCCGAAACTGAGCGGATCGATGTCGGTGATTTTGAGCACATAGGCCACGATGCAGCCCGCTCCCGAACCACGGCCCGGCCCGACCGGGATACCCTGCTCGCGGGCCCAGGCGATGAAGTCCCAAACAATCAGGAAATAATCAACGAAGCCGGTGCCGGTGATGATCGCCAGCTCGTAGTCCAACTGCTCGCAGTAGCGCTTGTCATCCGCCGAGGCATGGGCCCAGTCGGCGCGGCAGGCGTCGTAGTCGGTGCCGTAGCGCTCATGCAGGCCCTGCTTGCAAAGCTCGAACAGGTAGAGCCCGTTGGCCTTGTGCTTCTCGCGGGCCTCCGCATCCAACTCGATCGGGTCCGCGCCATCGCGCACCAGCACCTCGTTTTTTTTCTGCACATAGATGTCGAGGATGCGCTCAAAATTGCTGTGGTCCTGGCGGGGTGGCTCGCTTTCGATCTCGATGGGCCGTTCATAGACGGGGTAGTGGTCTTCGCCGAAGGGTAGCTTGACCTCACACATTTCAGCGACGGCCGAGGTGTTGGTGATGGACTCGGGCACTTCCTTGAAGGCCAGCTCCATTTCTTCGCGCGACTTCAGGTAGAACTGGTGCGCATCGTAGCGCATGCGCTTCGCCTCCTTCACCTTGGCTCCGGTCTGGATGCAGAGCAGTGAGTCGTGCGGCTCCCAGTCGGTGTTGTTGACGTAGTGCACATCGTTGGTGGCGACGACCTTGAGCCCAAACTCGGTGGCGATCTTGAGCAAGTCAGGGATGATCCGGCGCTGCTCCTCGATGCCGTGGTCCATGATTTCGATGATAAAGTAGTCTTTGCCGAAGATATCGATAAACTTGGCCGCGGCGGCGCGGGCCTGGTCAAACTCGCCGGCCAGCAAAAACTTGGGAATGACCGCGGCCAGGCAGCCGGAAAACCCGATCAGCCCCTCGCTGTGCGCAGCCAGGGTCTTGAGGTCGGTCCGCGGGTTGCGGTAGAAGCCCTGGGTGTGGGCCTTGGAGACGATTTTACACAGGTTTTGGTAGCCCTTGAAATTGCGGGCCAGTAGCCCCATGTGGCGGGACTTTTGCTTGGCCCGCTCTTCGTTGACCAGGGCCAGCTCATCCTCGTAAACGAGGTAAATCTCGCAGCCCAGCAGCGGCTTGATGCCGTGCTGTTCAGCCTGCTTAAAGAAGCTGGTCAGGCCGTACAGCACCCCGTGGTCGGTGATTGAAAGCGCCTTCATCCCCAACTCCGCCGCCCGCTGGCAGAGCTTATCCGTCCGGCTACACCCATCCAGCAGACTGTGGTCGGTATGGACGTGGAGGTGGACGAATTCAGTGTCTTTGGCAGGCATGGAAGGCCTCAGATTGCGGGGACGATTCAGCAAGGCAAGCAGAAGCTATACACAGTCAGGATTTGGGGGGGAGGGGAATGGCACTTAGTTAAGGGTCTTGATCGAGGTTCGGCAAATAAAAGTAGCTGCGCGCTTCAGCCGCAGTTTAGATAGGTGTAGCGAGATTCGAACAACCGCGGGCTAAAGACACCGCGCTACGGGAATAATGCTTAACCTAAGTGCCATTTCCCAATACTATAAATTGCGGCAATTATTGAATTATTGTCTCCACATTCATTGCGTCATCGTTTAGAAGCTTCTTTAGATCAGCTATTAACGAATCAAAGCAATCGCTCAAAACCATGAAAACAATCCACTTCCTCATCCTCCTGGCTTTCGGTTGCTGTGCTGCCGGCCTTTCTGCAGCAGAGCGCCACGCACACTTCGAGGGCAAGCCTGCGCCCACCCTTGAGCAGGCCTTGCAAAATCTGGCTGAATACAATCAAAAGCTGGCCGCTCAGCTGGAAAAAGCCGAATTGTCCGCCGATGATATTCTTGAGATCCACCAGTTAAGCTACACGCTTGAGAACGCTCTGGAGACCTTTGCCCGCGAACAAGCCCGTGCCGCCGAACTGCTGGAAGAAATGCACGTTGCATCCGAGATGGGGCAACGTGCTGTCATCAAAAGTAGCGGCCAAGCCTACCTCAAGGCCGTCGGCCCACTCCTCCCGGCAAGCGGCAAGGACGTTTGCAAGGATGTATGCAAGGCTGCCTGTTCAGACGCATGCAAGGATGAATGCAAGGCTGCCTGTTCAGACGCATGCTCGGATGCTTGCAAGGCTGCATGCTCGGCTGCCTGTAAGGCTGCCTGCTCGAATGCATGCTCGGATGCTTGCCTATGCGCAGCACCTGTAAGTTGCTGCGCGAAGTAGATTTTTAGGTCTTAATCGGTTCCGCGTCAGGCTGTAACACAAGTTTTTTCGGTCCATATAGAATCTTGAAAGTGGCGTGCTCGCTTGCGAGCGCCTGCAGCGTTGTTGGCCTGCGGAGCATCCAGTGCGGTGTCGCAACGCAGGCGTCCGCGAGCGGACACGCCACGTGGACAGTGAGCTATTTACAGGATACAGGAGACTAGCGGAAATCATAACGCACCCGGATGCCGCCGAAGAGGCTGCGTTCGGGGGCGGGCTCGAAGTGGCGTCCGCCGCGGGCGTTGATCCGGATATTTCCGAAATAGCTCTCGTCCAGGATATTGTTGACTGCGAGGTAGGGCTCGATGGTCCAGGAGCCGGCTGTGTGGGTGTAGCCGAAGCGCAAATCACTGACGGAGTAGGCCTCGATCCGCTCGTTATTGGCGTCGTCGGCGTAGAAGCTTCCGACCAGTCGTGTGCGCCAGCCAGCGAAAAACCCGCCGGGGTGGGCATAGTCGAGGCGCAGTGCCCCGTAATGTTCCGGGATGCCGGGGATGTGTTTGCCGGAAAAATCCTGGCCGCCTTGCTCAAATTCGCGGTAGCGAAAATCGGACCAGGTGTAGCTGAGGCCGAGACTCCAGCCGGCCCCCAGTTCGGTGGTGAGCGCGGCTTCCACTCCCTGGCGCCGGCTCTCCCCTGCGTTGCGGTAGAATCGCCGCCCGGGGAATGCGGCCAGCTCGAAGGGCACGAGCGCATCTTCGATGTCGATATGAAAGGCGGTCAGCTCGTAGCGCAGGGCCCGCCCGGCCAGCGAGCGCTCGCCCTTGATGCCGATCTCGTAATTCCAGGCGGTCTGCGATTGGAGGCCGGTGTTGAAGCCACCGCCGCTTGGGTTGTCCAGCTCGGTGGTGGTGGGCGTCTCAAAGGAAGTGGAGACGTTGGCATAGAGGGTGACTGCCTGGCAGGGTGACCAGCTGAGGCCGAGCATGGGGCTCCACTCGGTGAAGCGGATGTCGCCACTGTCGTCGCCGTCGCTGAGAAAGGCATCGTCGACATCGAAGCTGACCCGGTCATAGCGCACGGCGCCGGACAGCTCGACGTTTTCGAGTATTTGATAGGCCTGTGAGACAAATAGCCCCAGGCTTTTGACCGTTTCGTCCTGATCGAGGGCGAGGTCGCCCCGCTGCCCGTTCAGATTGTCAAAGTTCTTGCGGGCATCTGCCTGCACATCGTAGTCGATGCCGCTGCTGAAGCGGGCGCGCTCACCGGTATAGCGATAGAGTAAGCCGCCGCCGTAGAAGTGCCGCACAAAGGCGACTTGTCCACCGTTCTGGAAGGGGAGCTTATTGGAGAAATCGCGATGGGTGTATTGGATCCGGCTTTCCAGCGAGTGGGCGTCGCTGAGGTCCCAGAGGTGGGTCAGGCCGACGCGTTGTTGGCTGACGGATTCGCCGCCGTCGAAGTCGAGGTTCTGTTGCCGGGCCTGGCGGGGATTGGCTTTGGCTTCGGCCCGGGTCAGCCCGCCGGGGTCTTGTTGTGTGGAGAAATCAATAAGATTGAAGACCAGGCGCAGCCGGGCATCCTCGCTGAGTGAATACTCCAGTTTCCCGTTGATGCGGGAGCCCCGGACCTCGCTGTTGTCGCGGTAGCCGTCGAAGTCCAGATACGAGGTGCTGAGTAAATAGTTGAGCGGCCCCTGCGTGCCGCCCGCTTTGAATTGAGCGTTAAAAAAGCCGTCCTCGCCGCCGGAAAGGCGGGTTTCGATAAAGGGTATGGCCGGGCCGGACTCGCTTTCGATGCGGATGATGCCGCCCGAAGCGCTGCCGTAGAGTGCCGAAGCGGGCCCCCGCAAGACCTCAATCCGATCGGCAGAGCCAAAGTCGATGCCGTCCACCTGGCCCTGTCCATCCGGTGTGGTGGCGGAGATTCCATCGACGATCAGCCGGATGCCGCGAATCCCGAAGTCGGACTGTGCGCCGAAGCCGCGAATAGCGATCCGGGTATCCTGGGCGAAGTTGTCGGGGTTCAGAATAAAGACGCCGGGGACTTCCTGCAGGGACTCATCCAGGGTGAGCTGCCGCTGGCCCCTTTGAATGGATGCCGCATCGATCCGGCTGATGGCTGCGGGCACGTCGTTGAGTGGCCGTTCCATCCGCGTCGCCTCGACGGTGAGTGTGGGGAGTGTTTCGACCGGCTCGGCCGGTGCTGCCTCCGCCGCAGCGCTGAGTGGCAGCAAGCAGAGGCCGAGCAGCGTCTGCCCAGCCAGACCCATCCTGTAGATTGTTCGAGCCGGAGCGGTGGATGCCGCGATTTTTGAAAAAGTCATGGTGGGAAATAGGCTGGTGCGTCTGCGTTGCCCCTGTATGCGGGAAAAGAGCGCTTACTTTTCCGGCGCGGGAGCACTTGGAGTGAATGGTGTCGCTACTGACGCTGACGTGAGGGCGTCCGCGAGCGGACACGCCACGGGCAGGTGTCGCTAGGCCTTCTTCCTGGCTGCTTTTTTGGCGGGACGGGGGGCGAATTCGAAGCCGATTTTACCGCTCTCGAAATCGAGGGTGAGGTGGGCTTTGAAGGGGCGCTTGGTGCGGCGGGAGATGAAGCCGTCGAGGAGCGGGGTCTTGCCCTGAGTGAAGAGTTTTTCCACGTCGGCGGCGGGTAGCTCTTTTTGCAGGATGGTCTTGCCCAGACGGAAGCCCTCGGGTGAGTCACTGGTCTTGAGCTCAGGCACGTGGTACGCTTTTTCGGTTTCGTAGAGCGTGGCCTGGGTGCCGTTCTGCAGCGTGAAGCGGCGGATGATTTGATCTTCTTTTAAGTCCTCTGCCGAGTTGGGCTCGTCGCCATCGAAGACAAATTCGGTCTTCCACTTGCCGAGCTTACCGGTTTTGGAGACAGACTGGGCCAGCTTGAGGGCCGCGCTGAAGGGTTTGTTAAAGCGGGAGACATAGCCGTCGCGCTCCGGTAGTTGCTGGGTGGTGAGGAGTTCCGTGGCTTCGGCTTCGCTCAACTTGCGCCCGGCGATGTGCTTGGATATACGGAAGGTGCAGGCCTCATCGCGGCACTCGTAGGTGGCATCGGTCTGCTTGAGGCGGGGAGCCCCGCAGGCTGGGCAGGGGACTTCGAGGTCGGGGAAGCTGCGGTTGACGAGTGCCGTCATGTGGCTACGGGCTTTTTCCACTACTTCTGCGGTAAATTGGTTGATCTCTCGCATGAAGCTATCCCGCCGGATCTGGCCCTTTTCCATCTTGTTCAGCTTGGCTTCCCAGTCGCCAGTCATGGAAGGCGAGCTGAGGGCCTGGATATCCATCTCCTCGCAGAGTTCGATCAGGCGCAGGCCTTTGCCGCTGACATTGAGCTCACGGCCTTCGCGGGCGATGTATTTTTGGCGCAGCAGGCCTTCGATGGTAGCTGCGCGGGTGGCCGGGGTGCCGAGGCCACGCTCAGCCATGGCTTCGCGGAGTTCGTCATCGTCGATCAATTTACCGGCACCTTCCATGGCTGCGAGCAGGGTCGATTCGGTGTAGCGGGCCGGTGGGTTGGTTGTCTTGTCTTCGACTTCGATCGCATCGGTCTGGGCGGGTTCGCCGTCTTCCACAGCAACCAGCTCGTCCTTGCCCGCAGCGATGCCGGCGACGCGGCCATAGACGGCCAGCCAACCGGGATCGGTCAGGGTCTTGCCATTGGTCAGGAAGTTGTCCTTCTCTGCGCCGTGGTTGATGGTCGTGAGGCGCTTGGTCACCTCGAATTCGGCCTGCGGAAAGAAGACGGCGACGAAGCGTTTGACCACCATGTCGTAGAGCTTTGACTCCTGCTCGTTGAGTTTGACCACGCGCCCGGTCGGGATGATGGCAAAGTGATCCGAGACTTTGGCGTTGTTGAAGATGCGCTTAGTAAATTGGATCCGGCCCTCCTCGATGGCCTTGGCGGCCCATTTCCCGGTCGGGTGTCCGGAGCTGGCCAGGTCGCGCATGGTCTGGTGCACCTTGCTCATGTAGTCTTCCGGCAGGTAGCGCGAGTCGGTCCGCGGGTAGGTGAGCATCTTGTGGCGCTCATAGAGTGCCTGGGCCAGCCCGAGGGTATTCTTGGCGGTGAAGGGGGCCTCGCGTTGCAGCGTGGTCAAATCGTACAGCTGGGGGGCGATTTGCTTGGTCGGCTTCTTTTCTTCGCTGACGGTGCCGGTTTTGCCGACGCAGCGTTCACGTATGGCGCGGGCAGTGGCTTCGTCCCAGATGCGCTCGGCCCGGCCGTGGGGCTTCTGCGGGTCTTTCTTCCAGTTCAGATCGACCCATTTGCCGGGGTAGTTCCCCTTGGCCACCGAAAAATCGGCCTGCACCTCCCAGTAGTCTTCCGGATTGAAGGCTTTAATCTCGCGTTCGCGCTGGGCCAGGATGGCGAGGGTGGGGGTTTGCACGCGTCCGGCGGCGGTGATGTTGAATCCGCCGTGGCGCGAGCGGAAACAGGTCAGGGCGCGGGTCGAGTTGAGGCCGACCAGCCAGTCCGACTCGGAGCGGCACTTGGCCGCGTCGGCCAGGTTGGCCATGTCTTCGCCCGAGCGCAGTTTCTGCCAGGCTTCCTGGATGGCGCCGGTTGTCATCGATTGCATCCAGAGTCGTTTGACGGGCTTATCGATTTCGCCGATGTCCATGATGTATTGAAAAATCAGCTCACCCTCACGGCCGGCGTCACAGGCGTTGACGATGACATCGAACTCCTTTTTCCGGGCCAGCCCCAGCACATGTTTGAGCCGGGCAGCGGTTTTCTCGATCGGCTGGAGTTCGAACTTCTCGGGGATGGCGGGCAGCACGTCGAAATTCCACGGCAGGTTTTTCCCGTTTGGCCCGGTCGGCATCTTCAACTCGACCAAGTGCCCGACGGCAGAGGTGATGGCGGCCCGGTCGCTCTCGAAATACTGAGCATCGCGCGATTTCCCCTTTTTCGTAAACTTACCCAGTTCTTTGGTCAGGGCACGCGACAGGTCCGTTGCGACGGAAGGTTTCTCGGCGATAATTAAATATTTCATAAACAGTAGATACGCGGGCCCCTTCGACAAGTGGCGGAAGTGACCTGTTTTTCCGAGAGAAAGCCGCGATTAATACTGGCGTCAACCCTCTTTCTGGTTTTTGAGATTCGCTTTGCTGTATCTTTTATGCCTTTTTAACGTATGCCTTCCCTTCGCAGAATTCGCTACAAGCTCGCCCGAGCGGCGGATGATTTCGCCCAATTCACGGTCGACGTCATCTATGACCGCCGGCATGGACGGGCAGCGGAGGCTTTCGCGAATCTGCTCTACGGGCTGTCCTTTTTGTTCAGCGCACTGGTGCAGTTGCGCCTCTATCTTTACGAAAAGCGTATCCTCCGCAACAAGCCGCTGGGCTGCCTGGTGGTGGTGGTGGGCAATTTGACGGTCGGGGGCACTGGTAAGACACCCGTGGTCGAGAAACTGGCCCGCACGCTGAAAGAACGCGGGCGTAAAGTCGCCATTCTGAGCCGGGGGTATAAGAGTAAAAAAGAGCCGCTGGCCCGCAAACTTTGGCGCAAGCTGACCCACGGGGAGGAAGATCCACCCAAGATCGTCAGCGACGGTGAGAACGTCCTGCTCGATTCCGAAGTCGCGGGCGACGAGCCTTATATGCTAGCCCGCAATCTACCGGGGGTGGTGGTGCTCTGTGATAAAAACCGGGTCAAGGCCGGCTCCTTTGCGATCCGGCGCTTCGGTTGCGATACGCTGATCCTTGACGACGGCTTTCAGTATCTGCCCCTGAAAGGGCGGCTGAATCTGCTGCTGGTCGATAAAACGAACCCTTTCGGAAATCAGCACCTCCTGCCGCGTGGCATTTTACGCGAGCCGATCAAGCACCTCTCGCGGGCCAGTTATATTTTTCTGACCAAGTCGGATGGTACCCGCGACGAAGCGCTGCTGGAAATGATCCGCGAGCACAACCCCAAGGCGGAAATTATCGAGTGCGCGCACAAGCCGCAATATCTGCAAGCGGTGGGCGGCGATCAACGTTTGCCGCTGGAGACCCTGCAGGGGGCCAAAATCGGTGCCTTCAGCGGTATCGCCTACCCCGAGAGCTTTGAAAACATGTTGCGCGATTTTGGGGCCGAGATTCGATATAATCAGCGCTTTCTCGACCACCACCGTTTTACTCGTTATGAGATCGAGCGCCTCTACCGCAAGGCCGGGCAGGCCGATCTCGACATGATTGTGACCACTGAAAAAGATGCCGTCCGTTTATTTGAAGACATCGAGCCCCCCGTGCCGGTCTATTATCTCCGGCTGGAAATCGATATTCTGTCCGGCGAAGAGGATTTTGAAGGGGCCACCACGCGTATTTGCGGTCCGCGGGCAGTGGGGGGTGTTTAGGGGGCGGATTGGGATTAAGAGTCAGATTAGGAGTAGGATTAGGAGTAGGATTAGGAGTAGGATTAGGAGTAGGATTAG
>REBV01000019.1 GCA_007692545.1 Puniceicoccaceae bacterium | reverse complement strand
AAATCTTACGACCGCAAAGCGGCCATTTTGATCGGTCTTAATTTAAGCGGTAACACTTAATTTAAGCGGTAACACGTAGGCTCATCCATTCACCGACTATCGAATCGAAAGCGGCCGCATCGACCGTGCCAAGCACGCGGAAAAAAGTGCTGTCGCTCGGCGCGCGATATCGCCCCGTACCTTACATCGGAGTTTAATCAGGGATTTCGCCTACCCCGCCTCGCCGAGAATCAGGCGCACGGCGTCGAGACGGAGGTGCGCCTTGGCGATATGGCGGGTGACGTCGGCGATGACGTTTTCGGCGATTTTGATCTCCTCGTCGCGCACGTTGGGGTTGACCTTTTTCAGCTCCTTCAGGCGGGTGGCCTCGCCATCGAGTTGCTCATGGGCCTGGGTCATGGCGGCTTGCAGGAGGGTCGACTTCTGAGCGCGGGCGTGCTCACGCCCGGCCCGGAGCATCTCCGGCACGAGCGCCTGCAGCACGGTGGGGTCCTGCTTGAGGCGGAAGGCCTCTTCATCCCCGGAATATCGGTTAATAAAGTCGTGACCAAACTGCTGACTGTGGTCCTCGCCCGTGAGGCCGACCAGCACGCGCACCGGCGTGGGCGGCAGGAAGCGGTCGACGTGGAGACGGGGGGGTGCCACGCTTTCCAGCACATAAATGGCCTCGATCATGACAGGCGGTGCTTGCACACTGGGGTCTTTCCAGACGACGATGGCACTGTTACCCTTTTCTGAGCTGAGCGTGAGATCTATGGCACCGCGCACCATCGGGTGGTCCCAGGTGAGGAAGCCGATGTCCTCGCGGCCCAGGGCGCGGGAGCGCTCGCAGGTGACGGTGATGCCGTCGTCGGGCAGACCGGGAAAGGAATCGGTAAAGAGCTGCCCCGGCAGCAGGTGAAAAGTGCGCTCGTCAATATCTTCTACGGTCACGCCGAAGTGATCAAAGATACGGTTCATAAACCGGTCCAGGGTACGGTCGGCGTCGAGCGTGCGGATGTGCTCAACCAACTGGCCGGCTGCTTCAGCCCGAAAGGAGTTGAGCGCAATCAGGCGATCCTGGCCTTGGCTAAGGTCCTTCTCCAGGGCTTGGCGGAAGCTTTTACTCGCTGCCACGAGTTGCTGGGCCTCGGCCAGGGTTTTCGTATCGGCCAGGTGATAGCGCGGGCCCAGCTCACGAATCGACTCACCGAAACGCTTCATGTAAGCATTGCCCCCTTTGAGCGAGTGCTCGACACCATCGAGGCCCTCATGATGCCAGCGCATGAGGAGCTCGGTCCAACTGTGCGTGAGGTAAGGCATGTGAATCCGGATGGTCTCCGTCTGGCCAATCCGGTCGAGGCGTCCGATCCGTTGCTCCAGGAGCTCCGGGTTGAGCGGCAGGTCAAAGAGCACCAGATGATGGGCAAACTGGAAGTTGCGGCCTTCGCTGCCGATCTCCGAGCAAAGCAGAATTTTGGCCCCGTCCGACTCGGCAAACCAGGCGGCGTTGCGGTCGCGCTGGAGGAGTGAGAGCTCCTCGTGGAAGAGCGCTGCCTTGACATTGATCTCTTCCAGCAAGGCATCGTAAATAGCCTGCACTTTTTCACGGGTGCGGCAGATCAGGAGCACCTTTTCGTTTTCGCCCAGACTCTGCACCAGTTTCGCCAACCACAGGATACGGGGCCCGTGGCGGAAATCATAGGCCTCCCCGGCTTCATCGGCCGGTGCGGTCTCAATGTCAAACTCGCGCAGGAGGCGCGCCTTCAGATCCTCGGGCGAGAGCTTGGCGCGGGGCTCGAGGGCATCGGGCAGCCCCTTGCGCTTGGGAAACCCGCTCAGTGTGTCGCGCGAGTTGCGAAAGATAACACGCCCCGTGCCGTGCCGGTCGACCAGCTCCTCCAGCAGTGCTTTGGAATTTTTCAAATGCTCGGCAAACTCCGCATCGCTGAACTCTTCGAATACTGCCCGCAAAAATTGCAGGTCCTTCTTGGTCAGCTTTTTGTCGTCGGCCAACTTGTTGGCCACCGCCGCGACCTGAGCGTAGCCGGACTGCTCCTTCTGAAATTTCTCCAGATCCGGATAGCGCTCTGGATCCAGCAAACGCAAGCGGGCAAAGTGCCCCTCCTCGCCCAACTGCTCGGGAGTCGCCGTCAGCAGGAGCAGGCCGTGGCTTTTTTGAGTCAATCCCTCAACCAGTAAGTATTCCGGGCTGACCCGATCCGGCGTCCATTCCAAGTGGTGGGCCTCATCCACCACCAGCATGTCCCATTTTGTTGCCATGGCACACCCCGCCCAGCGCGGATGCTCCAGCAGCGTCTTGGTGCTGCAAATCACCAGCTGCTTCTGCTCAAACGGGTTGGCCTCCGCATCGACCGAAGTGACCGATTCGCAATGCTCCGCGTCGATCAGTGTGAACCAGAGATTAAAGCGGCGCAGCAGCTCGATAAACCACTGGTGAACCAGCGACTCCGGTAAAATGATCAGAATACGCCCGGCCCGCCCCGTCAGGTGCAAGCGGTGTAAAATGAGGCAAGCCTCGATCGTCTTGCCCAAGCCCACCTCGTCTGCGAGCAGGACGCGCGGCATGTAGCGGTTTGAGACCTCGGCCGCGATGTAGAGCTGGTGTGGGATCAAGTCGATCCGCCCGCCGGCAAAGCCCGCCACGGTTGACTGCTTGGCTTGGGCCAGTCGTTGAATCGCCTCATAACGAAGATTGAAGGCAGCTGACGGGTCGATTTGCCCCCCAATCAGACGATCCTCCGGTTTGCTGAAACTGATCGTGTCGGCCAGATCCATCTCCACCACCTCAATACCCCCGCCCACATAAATCAGAATGCCCTCCACTTCCCGAATCGCTTCAATGACCAGGACTTCGCCCCTTTGCGAGTGGATGGTATCACCCACATGGAATTCGACCCGCTTGATCGGGGCATTGGCCGGCGCATAGAGCCGGGCCTCATTGGAAGCCGGAAAAACCAGCCGAATCTGATGCCGTGAAACCTCTTCCAAGCGCCCCAAGCCCAGCTCCGGTTCCGTTTCACTGATCCAGCGTTGTCCAATCTTAAAAGTAGCCATTGGGCAATGCTCAGTCTGCCACGGTGTAAAGTCAAAGCGAAGTTTGGACAGGACGACTGGTTTCGACTTCGTTGTCAGTGCCCTTCCAGCGTATCAACCTTGAGCTTTCAAAAATGCATACGACCACACAGAGAACTTTTACTCTCAGCAAACTGAGATTC
>REBV01000185.1 GCA_007692545.1 Puniceicoccaceae bacterium | reverse complement strand
GATCCGGATTACGCCTATTATGAAGAGCATGGCCGTTGGATCTGGAATGATGCCTTCCGCAGGAAATGGTGGGACCACGTTACCGAGGTCGACAGCGAGGGCAATATAACCGTCAACGGACCCACCAACCGCGCCATGATGGTGCGGGAGAACGACATCATCGTCGGCTACATGCTGGACTTTCTTGAGCAGACGGATGACCCGCGCAATCCGGGGCATAAGCTGATCGATAACACCATCTTTATCTTCACCTCTGATAACGGTGCCGATATCCGCGGCGACGCTGCCGTCGGTGCCTTGCCGCAAAGTAGCGATGGCGTCATCACGGAACTCGCTGGTTACAAGGGTACACGTTGGGAGGGGGGGAATCGGGTTCCTTTCATCGCCGCATGGCCGAATCCAGCGATCACCGGCCAAAACGGCATCCCTGCGGAGGCCACTTCAGTTGCGCTTTTCGGCCTGAACGATATCTACGCGACGCTTGCGGAGATCATTGGTTACGAACTCCATCCTGAGGAGGCGGTTGATAGCGAGTCTTTGCTGACTGCCTGGACCAATGGTGTTTTGGATCAAGTCGACGTCGTCCGCCAAGGCGACGATAACGGCCTGATCTACCAATATCACCAACGCCTCTTCCTGCGCCTTGGCGAACTCAAACTGGCAGCTCTCGATGGAAACTATGATGACCGATTTGCGGCTGATCGTTTTGGGGAAAGAAATAACCTCGATTTTAAAAACATGATTTTCGACACCAACCCTCAAAATTGGCGTCAATACATCCGGGTACTCGTCGACCTTGCGACCAACTTGGACGAGCGTCAGGAGGGGGATATGGGGGAAACGGATACCGCCCACAAAATGCTTGCTACGCTCAATAAGTTGACGAACCAGGGCTTTAGCCGCGCGGGTGCATCAGACTTCGTGAATGGTGTGAATTTTAAGGGTGGCGATCTTTTCAGAGCGTCGAACTGGCATTCCTACAAAGCATCCCGAAACGGCGTCTTGCCCAGTGGGCGTACCCCTGGGATCATCGCAGAAGATGGCCGGGTGCGTGGCGACATTAATGATCTTGTTCTGGTCCATCGCTCGGGCTCGCTCGTTTACAGCCCCGGCAGGTCGGGCACACTCAGCGGCGGCATTTATGAGCTGGATGGCGGTACCTTGACGGTGGACCGTGACCTCCGGATGAGTCATAGTCAATTCGTCGCTTATCGCGGCGCCGTCGAGCTCGGATCAAACAACCTCGTTATTCATGGCAGTAATGGGGAATTCACCGTTTCCGGTGGTACGATCAACGCAACCGACCTCTCCTTTGCACGTACTGGACGGAGCGACGGCTTTAACGTCGTCCGCTTCAAGGGCGGTGCTGGTACCCTGAACCTGACCGGCGAGATTACTTTCCGCGATGGTAATGCCAGCGAAAAGGACTACATCGACTTTGTCACTGGGGCGCGCGGCCGATTGGTCACGACTAAGGACGCCAGCTACTTTGCCGCACTCTGGGACGCCGGGCACCTTCGGGTTAACGGCGAAGCCGGGACCCCCGGCCAGTTCGCTGCTTCAGGCTTAAAACTGATCTCACTCGGTGAAGGGCGTAACGCGCTCGTCCTGGAGGGAAGCTGAGGCTTGATAAGGCGTTGTGGCCACTTCCGCCCTGCAAGAGAAAAAGCCGGTTGCGACGCGATTGATCTCGCAGAGAGGTAGAGACGCAGAGGCTAGGGAGACGCGGATCAGCTGGGGCAAAGCACAGCTCACCTAAAGCTTCCAAGTAGTCCTTTCTGTGGAATTTGACTCTTTGTGTTCAAAATATTTCAAATTTTGATCGGTTGATAGGGTTTAATTGTTTTCCTTTTAACTCATTAAAGGAAAGCTAAAATATTGATGAAAAGATGGTAACGATTTTTAGGGTGCCGTCCATTGGTTTCGCTATTTCAAAAAAAGCCGCTGTTTTGGATAAACCTGTTGACAATATATCAAACATTCCTTTCACTATAGATTGCGTAAAGGGTTAGTGCCTTCCTTAGGCGGTGCCCTGTTTTTTACCCGCACAACAAAAATCCCTCAGAAATTACCTCAAACTATGAAGCACAAATCTTTCATCGCTTTCAGTGCCGCGCTTTTGCTCGGCGCCAGCATAAACGCCAACGCATTCTCGCAAATTATCTTCGAGGATTTTAATGAGCCGGACAAGGCGAGTAACGCTGGGTCTACTTCCTTCCTTGGGACTGGAGGTACAGGGATTAATTATAACGATAACTTTGGCACATGGATCTATGCTCCCAACGGGGGGATTGACGATCCCGCGACGGGTCTGGGGGACGGTTCTAGTACTAACGACCGAATCTCTTCGATTGGGCTGGCTCGGCCACAGGAATTTCGCGGGGGGAACGCGCGTGCCATCTATGTCGTGTATGCGGGCTCCAACTTCATCGATGGCCAAACGTACACAATTTCCTTTGATGTTATTGGCGATCCTGATGGTAACGAGGGTGTCGGACGTTTGTGGCTTGCTGAACTTTATGGGTACGATACGTCTGGCGATAACTACATCCAAATGGCTGGAAACTATAACGGTTGGGGAAATGCTGCTAACCGTCCTTTCACTGGGGTGGGTGACGCAACTGCGAACTATCTGCTGGGTGACATCGAAAGAAATGGTGAGCTTGTCTCTGGAGTCGCAGTGGCAGGCACAAACTCGAGTAACTCATACACCTTCACCTACGATGCCACAAACAGCCCCGATATCGGGTTTTCTGTGGGAACGTTTAATAATGTATTCGGAATAAATAATCTTTCGATTTCGGAGGTTCCCGAGCCTTCTTCTTACGCCTTGATCGCTGGCTTGCTGGTCATGGGGAGTATCTTGGTTCGCCGTCGCAGGTAGACCGCTAAATTATAATTTCAAAAGGCGCTCTTTGGAGCGCCTTTTTTATGAGCGGATCGTCGAGCACACTCGGCGCAGCAGTGCGGGAAGGTCCGCCAATCGTTTTCAGCGACCGTTTTGCGCAGTCGACCTGATTTGTCGGTCGACCTGCAGCGGCGATACAGAAACGAACGTCCGAGCGCCCCCACCGTCGCCCACCGCCCCCGATTAATCGTACGCGTGCCGCCGTTGCGGTCCGGCGATGAATCAGCCGGACTACGGTCGGCGACCGGCGATTACGTAGACGACCTGAATTATCGCTCGACCCGCAGCGCCGATACGGCAACGAACGAACGAGCACCCCCACCGTCGC
>REBV01000020.1 GCA_007692545.1 Puniceicoccaceae bacterium | reverse complement strand
CGTCTTCGCTCTCCCTCCTTCGCCAAGGCTTCGGCGGACAGGCCGAGCTTCCCCGGACAAGACGCCGGACAAGACGCCGGACAAGCGCGAGCACGCCACGCGGAAAAATTTACATCTGTCCCGGATCCACAAACTCCAGGGAGCCATCGTCCTTCAAGCGGCGATAGTAACAGCCGGAGCGGGCCACTCCGGCGGCGTTCTTCGTATGGCAGGAGCCCTGACCGGCGGGCGTCACTCGATACAAAATCGAATTTTGCTCACAGTTCACGCGAATCTCTTCGAGCTTCAAATAATCGCCACTGGTTTTACCTTTGATCCAAAGCTCATTTCGACTGGTGCTCCAGAAGGTTGCCATGCCACACTCCCGGGCGGTTTGCAGTGCCAGCTCGTTGGCATAACCGACGATCAGGACTTCTCCCGTCCGGGCATCCTGAGCGACTGCCGGCAGCACATCCGACTCGCAACTGGCGACTTTTCGCAGCTTGGTGAAATCCAAATGGAGCACCTGGCCTTCTTCTAATTCTTGATGGGTCATTCAAACGGACTATTGAATCTCAAAATGATAGTCGAGATTCGAATTCCTGATATGAAGCAATTTCATCCAAAGAAAATAATTTTTCCTTCCAATCCGGACGCATCCGTTCATTTTCCGAATCATTACTCACAAAATTGAACCTTAGCTCTAATGAGCCCCTGCAGACAGCCCTATGAAAACAGACATCCTGACTCAAGCCGCCGCCCAAGCTCGCGGCCTCTCTATCGACGCCGTTCACGCCTGCAGCTCCGGCCACCTGGGCCTGCCGCTCGGCTGCGCCGAGATTGGCGCAGTGCTCTATGGTGCTGGAGGCCTGCGCTACGATCCATCTGCTCCGAAATGGCTCAACCGCGATCGCTTCGTGCTCTCGGCTGGTCACGGCTCCATGTTTCTTTACGGCTGGCTCCACCTCGCCGGCTACGCGCTCTCGCTGGATGAAGTGAAAAATTTCCGCCAGCTCGGCTCGGAAACACCCGGCCATCCGGAGTACGATGAGACCCCCGGAGTCGAAGCGACCACCGGCCCCCTCGGCCAGGGCATCGGAAATGCCGTCGGCTACGCGCTTTCCGGCAAACGGGCAGCCGCTCAGTTTAACACACCCGAACACAAAATTTTCGATCACCACGTGATCGCTCTGCACGGGGATGGCTGCCTCCAGGAGGGCGTGGCCAAGGAAGCCATCGCTTTCGCCGGACACAACCAGTTGGACAACCTCATCCTGATCTACGATTCCAATGACGTGACGCTCGACGCCATGGCAAAACGCACCCAAAGCGAAGACGCCGAGGTCTATTTCACCTCACAGGGCTTCGACGCCGTGGTCATCGACGGACACGACCTCACCGCCATCGATGGTGCCATCGCACAAGCCAAGAGCAACGACAACGGCAAGCCCAAGGTGATCATTGCCAAGACAACCATCGGCAAGGGCATCCCTGAAGTCGAGGGCACGGCTGCCGGCCACGGCGAGGGCGGTGCCAAATTTGCCGAAGCCGCCCGCCAAGGGCTGGGCTTACCCGCAGAGACCTTCTATGTTTCCGATGAAGTGCGGGCTCATTTCGCTGAAGTCGCCCAAACGGGCGCAGCCGAGCGCGCCGCTTGGGAAGAAACCTTTGCCCAATGGACTCAGGCCAACCCGGACCTGGCCGAGCAGCTCCAGGGCGGCGTACCGGACGATTTGATCGACCAGATCCCGACCTTTGAGGCCGGCACCAAGGCCGCCACCCGCGCATCCGGTGGTAACGTCATGCAGGCCGTAGCCAAGGCCGTGCCCAGCCTTGTCAGTGGCTCCGCCGACCTCTATGGTTCCACTAAAAACTATATTAAAGACGGCGGTGACTTCGGGCCCGACGACTACACCGGACGTAATATCTGGTTCGGCATCCGCGAACACGGCATGGGAGCGATCTGCAATGGCATCGCCTACGACGGCATCTTTAAAGCCAGCGGTGCGACTTTCCTCGTTTTCGCGGACTATATGCGCGGCTCGATCCGCCTGGCTGCCCTGGCCAAGCTGCCCGTCACCTACATTTTCACCCACGACTCGGTCGGAGTCGGCGAGGACGGCCCGACCCATCAACCCGTCGAAACAGTCAGCGGCCTGCGCGTCATTCCCAATCTGGATGTGATACGCCCGGCCGATGCTGAAGAGACGGCGGGTGCCTTCGCCGCAGCCCTGCAACGCAGTGATGGCCCGACTGCGCTGATCCTGACACGTCAGAATGTGCCGGCGCAAGACAGCCTCACCGTCAGCGAACGCCGTGAAGGCGTGCTGAAAGGCGGCTATATTGCAAAGAAAGAAAGCGGCCCCCTCAAATGTATCCTAATGGCGACCGGCTCTGAACTACAACACGCCATGGGCGCAGCCGAACAGCTCGGCGAGGGCGTGCGCGTGGTATCGCTCCCCTGCTTTGAGCGCTTCGAGCGGCAAAGTGCGGACTATATCGAGAGCGTGCTCCCCAGCAGCTGCACCGCCCGAGTGGCCATCGAAGCCGGCGTCTCCAGCACTTGGGGCAAGTACCTCGGTTTCAGCGGCAAGGCCGTCTGCATCGACCGCTTCGGTCTATCGGCCCCCGGTGACACCGTGATGAGCCAACTCGGCATGACGGCCGAAAATGTCGCCAAGGTGGCCAGGGAGGCTTAAGACTAAGCGTGGCGTGTCCGCTTGCGGACGCTTTGGG
The DNA here is from genome assembly GCA_007692545.1 of Puniceicoccaceae bacterium. Lineage (GTDB taxonomy): Bacteria > Verrucomicrobiota > Verrucomicrobiia > Opitutales > Coraliomargaritaceae > Thalassobacterium. The sequence goes on along the minus strand of REBV01000020.1, from coordinate 561 downwards.
TTTGTCGAACAGGCCGGACGCCCTACGCTAAGTCAATTCTCACTGGCCGCAAAACAAGTTAACCGATAACAACGCAGGCGCTCGCCAGCGAGCACGCCACGCCTCACCAGGTAGAGTCTCCGCTTGCGGACGCTTGGCTTCAGCCCTTTTGTTTTGTGCTGGCTAAGAAAAATTTTGATTCGCAGCAGATTCCTAGTCGCCGATCTCGGGCTCGATGATCTGCAACATAAAGAAGCACTGAGGCATTTCACTGATTGGTCGAGTGGCTCGGTAGGTTTTGATGCGAACACCCGCATCTTCGTGATCAATCACTGAGCTGACCCAGTCGGCCTCTTCACCGGAAAAAGCAAGTATCGCACATTGCTTGACGGCGACTTCGTAGCCCTGGTCCAGCGCTTCCTGGCGAACCCGGAACTGAACATGCATATAGCCATCAGCCAGATACTGACGAATAATGCCACTTCGTGTAGACGGATCATCCATAGCCAAAACATAGCGAGCCAATTCCGAAAGGGGCACAACACCACCCGCCTCATCATCGGAGGGCTGAGTGGAGCTATT
>REBV01000194.1 GCA_007692545.1 Puniceicoccaceae bacterium | reverse complement strand
GTTGTTGTAGGTGTAGTCGGGCCGCCAACTATCGGCTTCGAAGAATCCGTAGTTATAGACCTTCGTGATTTGATTGCTCAGGTTCGCGATGTAGTAGCGAACAATATTATCAGCCAGGGTTTCTGCGGCAGATTGAAGGTCCTCCGGAGGAAAGCTGCGGTAGTGATTAATCAGGATCGGGCCGCGACCACCTTCACTGTTCCACAGTGGCATGTCATGATCGTCAAAAATCTTTTTCCGGTAGAGTTTCGCGATTTGTTCAAAGCGGTCACCGGGCGCGGCCAGTTGGGTGTTGGAGTACTGGTGCATGGTGACGCCATCCACGTAGTCCAAAATGCCTTTTTCAATCAGTGCAGTATCGAAGTCGAGACCGGTGTCGTAGTGCAAGCCTGAGTTCCACAGTAGCTTTGCGCTGGTACCGCTGCGTTCCCGCGCTTCCATCGCCTGGTGCGCGATCATCATCAAAAGCTCCGGTTCACCACGGACCGGACGCCCGTCGATATCATCCACCGGGAAGAAGCCGGCAAGAAAGGGTTCATTGTAAATTTCCCACTGTTGGATACGCCCTTCATAGCGGCTCATGATGCGCTCCATGTAATCACCAAAGTTATCCATGTACTCGGGCAATGGCGGGGAAGTGACATGAGACCAGCTGCGCCAGTTGCGCTCGGCGTGCGAATACTGCATGGGCACCCCGCCGAAGTAGCCCATGATTTCCAGGTGGTGTGCTTCGGCGTTGTCGACGAATTTGTCGGTCCGCTCCCAGTTCCAGTTGCCCCGGTCATAAACGGTCGCCCAATTGAAGGAGTAGACGCTCCGAATTGCGTTAAAGCCAAGGCGCTTGGCCATTTCAGCGTTGATTGCATTTGCGTGCACGTGCGTCGCGAAGGCGGAGTCCGGGGCCAATTCACCGAAGTGACGGGCTGGACGAATTCGGTGCAGCAGGAGCTCAGATAGTTTGCCCAGCAGTTTGTCTGAGCGGTCGATTAGTTGCATGTTAAGCAGATAAGTGCCGTTCATCTCCGTCAGGGCTTCGGGAAGGGGGAAGGTGGTTTTTCCGAAGTCCCCGGCATTCACCGGACGATCATCCAACAGGTGGCGCCTGCCGTTTGGATCGATCAGCAGTCCACGAATCCTTGCACCGGATGGAATATCGCCGTAGATGGCCATCCGGGCTTCCATCGTCTCACCCGTTTCAAAAAGCGAGTAGTGGTTGGCCGGGTACAAAGCTAGCTCAACATTGCCGGGACCCGGACGTTGGAAGCGGGTTGCCTGGTTCCCTGCTTCGACCATCATGCCGTCAATCCACGCTGTCCCTTCGTTATGAGTCATTAAGCGTGCGATGTAAAAACCGCTGCTGGAGTAGGGCAATTCCAAGGTGAATTCGTGGCGTTTCCATTCGGTCGTGAGGGAAATTTCCTTTTGGAAGGGGGCGCGGTAAAGGGTCGCGTCTGGTGGGCCCATCCGGATGAATAGGTTAAACGGGCGTTCTGCTTTGGCCCAGAAGCTGAAGGTGTGGGTATGGCCCTGTTTCCCAAAAAACGGCGAGGTGAGTCCGGCAACCGGGCGACCACCATCCTGAAAGGATTTCATTCGAAGCGAGGGGACTCCGGTCGGGCCGATCATCTCGCTATCAACAACGTAGGCATCCTCCGGCTTGAGATTTCCGGCCAGTGCCCAGGGGGCTGGGACACCGTCGGCGAAGGAGCTGTTGAAGAGTAAGTTGCCTGTGTAGTCGCGGTCTCCAAGGGCTTCCTCCGGTGTCAGGTAGCGAAGGTGCACGGCATCGATCTCAATCGAGCCCGTGCTCGCCAAACCCAACATGAGCAAGCTGCTGGGGTCGGCCGCGGCAGGTGGGACCCGGATCGTCTGAGTACTCCACTCCGGACGTGCGTTCAGTGCGGTGCTGGAGTAGGACCGGTAGGGCGCACCCGCCTGACGAAGTTCCAGCGTGGCGTTGATGCCCGTGCTGCTCCGCGTTGCGAGTGTGATTTCGATAAAGTGTTTACCGTCGAGTTTAACATCAGGAATCACGACTTGGACGCGGCCGTCTCGTACCGCATCCACATCGACGCGTAAGGCACCTGGGCTATCAAAACCCTCCGGGATCCTGGAGTAGCGCACATCGACATCCGCCCAGCTGGAGTTATCCGCCCATGGTCGGGGGAGTGCACCAGTGATGTTTTTGTCGTCATGGCGGGAGGGAAGCTCCTCGAAGGCCTCCTCAAAACTTGACTTGATTGGCGCAGGTCGCGCGGTGAGGACTGCAGATGAGCAAATCAATACAGTAAAGAGGCAGACCGCTGCGGCAACAGCCTTCGGAAGACGGATTTCTGGGTACATTGGGGTGGTTTGTGAGAAAAACAGCAATCATTGGGAATTCAGCCTGCCTGCCCATCGTTGGCCTGGTTTATTGTAAACTAAATCAAGGATTAAATTAATTTGCGCTCAAAAATACTGATCGAATGATGGAGAGGTCTTTTGCCTAACCAGTTTGCTGACGTCGATTGCTTCCGGAAACTGAAAGATTACCCTTTTAAGATAATGTCCCAAAAGCGTCCTACCCTTAAAGAAATTGCTGCCATTGCCAAAGTCACACCGACAACGGTGTCCTTGGCGCTCCGCGATCATCCGCGAATTTCCGAAGCGACTCGACAGCGGGTGCGGGAAGTCGCCGCCCAGCTCGGGTATCGACGGGATGCGAACCTCGCTCATTTGATGCGGCATTTGCGCATCCCTGCGCACCGTAAGGAGTATCCCGTACTTGCCCTGGTTTCGGATTTGGATCGGCGGATGGATGCAGACCCGCATCCGAATAGTACATGGAAAGGTTTTTCAGGGCGTGCTGAAGCGCTGGGTTACTCGCCTCAGGAGTTTCCAATCAAACTCGACGGCCTGAGCGCTCCTCGCTTGCAGTCTATCCTTGAGGCGCGTGGCATTGGCGGCGTGATCTTCGCTGCGCTGCGCTCGCCGGAGTTTGTGAAAGGCATGGATTTAAGCAGGTTCGCCTGTGCGGCGATTGGTAATGCTTTGCGCGATCCCATGTTACATCGGGCAACCTCGGATAAATTTTCAAACACAGTTTTACTGTGCGAGCACCTTTGGGCGAGTGGCTATCGTCGGATCGGCTTGGTCATTCCTAAAAGTCAGGAAATCCGGGTCGAAGATACCTTTTTAGGTGGCTACCTGACCTTTCATTTCCGTCATCAACATGGGGAGTGGGGATCGCCGATTGCTTACGAAGGGGAATGGAATCAGGCCAGGATTTTGGATTGGGTCAAGGA
>REBV01000021.1 GCA_007692545.1 Puniceicoccaceae bacterium | reverse complement strand
CTGCGGATTGATAACAGCTGGAAGAGCATCTCGGTGAACATGAACAACGAAACCCTGACCGAGTGGAACCACCTCGCCTTCACTTATGAGAATGAAACCGTCACCATCTTCTGGAACGGTCAGGAAGTCGCGTCGGGCGTCCTCCCGGGGACCTTCAGTCCGAACAGCAATAACCCGATGTATTTTGGTCGCGATGGTAGCACCCGCTTTTTTGCCGGAATGCTGGATGACGTTCAAATTTGGAAACGCGCCCTCACTGAATCAGAAATCCAAGGGCTGATTAACCCATGATATTAAAGGCGGCTTCCAGCACACTGGAAGCCGCCTTTTGGGTTGAGGGTGTTCGCCTTCCGGGCCATGCCGTCTTTTTCCACTCTTCTTACGAAGGGCGGCAGCTGAAGCAGCCGATCCTTGGCGAGCACCCCGCTTACTTGAGGCCCCCTCCAATAATAGCCCACAGCGGTTGCAAAAACCTCCCCCAGTTCACCTACACGGAAACACGCTGACCATCGGCCTGCACTTCAGCGTCTGCGAGTGCGAGCAAGGGCCGCAGGTCGGGCTTGCGCAGATGGAGATAGACTCGATTCATCTGCACATTACGCGCGTGGCGGATGAAGATCCCCGCCGCGGGCAGCAGGCCAAACATTGTAGCCTCGGGATAGTCTGCCTCCTTCTCCGGAAACTCTGAAACCTCCGGCGCTTGATCGTGCCCACCTTCGCATTCGAGGTTTAGGTCCGAAAGAAAGATATTTTCGATGGGGTGCCCTGGCAGTCCCGAGAAGATGCAAGCGTGGGCGTCGTGTCCCGTGCCGGTTACCCCGGATATCCGTACATTCCGAAGCTGCCCTACCCCCGTCCTTTCTCCGCCCGCCAAGAAGGGGCGTGCACGATTGCCCAAGCGAATAAAGATCGGAATTTTTGGGCCGTGCATCGTGATCTGGCTCACATCGACGCCGTCCAGTACGCCCCCGTCGACACACTCCACCGCAATCCCACAGATTCCACCAGGATGGCCGTGAATATTTGTGGGGTTCTCGGAAGGGGCGATAACACAGTTTGCGACTACGATATTGCGGAAGCCCCCGTTGGATTCGGTTCCCAGCTTGATCGCATTACAATTCGAGCGAATGATGCATCCCGTGACAACAACGTCCTCGGTCGGTGCCGCACAGCCGCTTTTGAGCGTAATGCCGTCATCGTCGGTATCGCTCGAACACTCGCTCACCCTGACATCACGACACCCCTCAAGGTCAAGAAAGTCATTGTTAGGCTGTCCATGATTCCAGGCGGTCAGTCCCCTGATGCGCAACCTCCGACAGCCCAGGTAGTGCTGTAGCCACATGCCCGCATTGCGGAGCTGAAGCCCCTCCACCAGGACGTTTTCACAGTCGATCATCTGGATCAAGCGTGGGCGACCATCACGGTCGTGCCCGCCGCACGAGAACACAGCCCCGTTACCGTCGATAGTACCACTGCCAGTGAGCGCGATGTCCCTGACACTTTCGGCGTAGATGAGAGAGCGAAAGCCATTTTGATCGGCCCGGCAACGGATGGGAAACTCGCTACGTAAAGGATAATCAGCCAAATCCGCTGAGCCCAAGAGCACCGCACCGTGTTCCAAGTGGAGACGCACTCCCGATTTCAGCTGAAGCGTGCCGATCAGGTGCTGGCCGGGCGGTACAGTAACCGTACCGCCGCCCTGAGCCGCAGCAGCATCAATTTGCTGCTGAAAATGCATTGTCGCTTTATCTTTTATTTCGATCTGGGTCATGGGGCTAAGTTCTATTTGCGCCTAAACTGGAGACCTCTACAGACGAACAAAGTCCGTCCGTCCCGACGAGTCCAGACCCCAGCATTTTGTGCATCCTTGCAAGCGGATTCCTTGTGGGGACAGCTCCCATTCAATAAGGCTCAGCTGCAAATCTGTGCAAGGATGCACAAGCCCCTTATCGACTCTGTTTTGGTGATACGATTACATCCATCATCAGATATGAAAAAGTTACTCTTACCCTTCTTCGCAATCGCTTTCGCAGCGACCGCGCACTCGCAGGTTGTTTTTCAGGACAACTTCAGCAGCGGTACGGCGGCAGACGCTGGCTACTACCGATTTGGCACGACAGGCACAAGCCTCGCAACGGACGACACAGCTGGCACGCTCAACTATGCATACTCTGGCACGGCAGCAAACCGCTCGGGTGTGATAAAACAGTTTGCAAGCACTACCATTGAGATCGGCGAAACCCTGACCTTTGCTTTCACAATCGATGCCCGCGACCTCAGAGCCGACGAGAACAACTCCTTTCGTTGGAGTATCGGAAATATCGGTACAAGTGTGAGCGCTGACCTCGCCGACGCAGAGCCTTTTTCGGGGGGAACCCGCCAGAACTATGTTTTCGCAGCCGCGACCGGTGTTGCCACGACTGCGCTAAACCAGCATTCGGCTGGTTTCAGTAGCCCCGTGAACGGTGGTACAACGACCAATTTAAGCGGATTAGCCGCTTCTAATTTTTCGGATGCGAGTACCGATGCATTTGCCATTGCCGTGGCGTTCACGCGGACCGCCAGTGGTTTGGAAATCAGCAAAGATTTCGGCGGCAACATCTCTTCAGCCACCTTCACAACCACCAACGCCAACGACTTCATCTTCAACACCCTTGCGTTTAGCATGAACAACGCGGGAGACTACGATTTTGCCCTGAGCGACGTTTCGGTCTCAGTCATTCCTGAACCATCGGCCTGGGCCTTGAGCTCTGGAGTTTTAGCCCTGTTAATGGTGCTCCGCCGTCCCCGCAGGCGCGGTTTGAACTGATTCCGGTATCGCTTGTTCCAAAACTCGCTAGTTGTCTTTTCCGACGAATGCGGGTTACTTAGCCAAACATGACACGTCGTGACTTCCTCTCCGGTGCCTGCGCAACGCTGGCCCTATCGAGCCCGACTTTGGGAATGAGCGCTCGAAGGAGCGAAACCCACGACGCAGCAGGCGTCGGACAAGGCGCACAGCCGGCAGCGCAAGGGAGCCAAAAACGAAGCCCTTCGCCAGAGAGGCCGAATATCCTGTTTATCATGACCGACCAGCAAAGCTGGAATACGCTCGGTCCGCTCAATCCGGCGGTGAAAACCCCGCATCTGGATCGCTTGGCCCGGCGCGGCATTGTTTTTGATCAAGCTGTTTGCCAAGCCCCGATGTGCATACCGAGCCGCTACTCGCTGACAACCGGACTGTACCCCTCCCAAATCGGGGTGCGCAACAATGCCCAAACGATTCAGGATAGCCGTGAGATGCCCTACCCGACCCTCTTT
>REBV01000098.1 GCA_007692545.1 Puniceicoccaceae bacterium | reverse complement strand
CCAAGCAAAATAAGCAGTCCAAACAGCGCTTTGGCTGCGCCGAATCCGCTCTTCAAGCAGTTCGCACCTTGTTTTAGGGGCCCGAGCACGAGCAGGAAAATTAAAACAAAGGGGTCTTTCATAAATATGTGGGGTTTTTCATGGAATAGCATGCTTGGAGGCTTGGGGATTTGATTCTTGTGGAGGGGCATCCATGGTTAGGAAGACATAAAGTGACACAAAATTCAACAAATTGTTTATCTTTTGGCATTTGGACGCGCTTGTGGCGCCAATTTACGGCGATTTCTATGTTAGTTTTTAGCTCTTTGGTGCTTTTAAAAAGAGTCTGTTGTACGGAATCCTCGGAGAGGTTTTCAAAAAACTTATAATGTATTTGACAGCAAATATGAGTTAAGGTCTGCTATGTGATCAGATTTACTCTGCCGATCTCTGAAAGGTGACCCTTCCCCCCCCTCCCCCAATGAAAATACTGTCGAAAATTTCCATTTTCTCTGCCTCGCTTGTCTGCGGTGCGCTTTGCGGCACTGCTGCCAGTGCGGTGACGATATGGTCCGAAGACTTTAATGGATTCAATGCCGGCAGGGATTACCTTCAGGGAGACGCTAGGTATCATTTTGGGTTCAATATCCCTGGGCCATCAAAGGAATTGTCCTCCGGTCAGTGGGCCAAAGCGGGGGGGCCAGCCACGCCCTTTGGATTCAAGGATCTCGGCGATGGGAGGTTCGTAGCGCAACCGAATGCGATCGAGGTCGATACAATGAGGGGGGTGGGCGTCTTTTTGGCGAGCAGTCTCTTCACTGGAGGGACGGGAACTTATGAGCTGCACTATGAATTGATTGGAGATAGTAGGGGGCAAAACCGGAATGCCCGTATCTGGGTCGGGACTTCGAGTAGTCACGACCAAACCGCCGCGAACGGTTGGACAATGCTTGTCAGCGGTGTTAATCCATCGATGTCGCCGCCGGAACTGCCTTGGCGGCTTACCGGGAATACCAAGGTTTCGACGACGTATTCAGATAATTTGGACACTTCGGCCAGCTTGAGCGGGATTTTGGTATTTGAGTACGCGGAGGGGGAGGATGTTGCCATCGTCTTCGGCTCCATCGGGACCGACGCCGCATTTGAACAAGTCAGTATTGTTCATGTGCCGGAGAAAATCGGCCTAGCCTACGTTTCGGAAGACTCCATTGTAACTTATATTCCTGAGGAATCCGATAGTGCTGGCGCTCCCGAGGAAGCCGGCGTGGCTTACGCCCCGGAAGACTCCACCATTGTCTATATACCAGAAACTTCCGGCTTCGCCCTTTTACTGGGCTTGGTCGGCCTCTGTGTGGTTTGTCGACGCCGTCGTTGAAGTTCAGTTACCCCATTAATTTATGATTAAAAGAATAAGCCTTAGTTTTCTGTGTCTGGGTTTACTCTCGGCTCCGCTGGTTGCCCGGGAGGCCCTCGTTAATACGCGTGAAGCGCTCGCTCAATGGGCGCAAACAGAGCAAATGATCTCGGAGGCTGAAAATAATTGGATGCTCGAGAAGTCGATGCTGCAGGATAGTGAACAGCTCTTGAATCGGGAGCTGACCCGACTGCAGGAGCTGATTGAAGAATTGGAGGAGACGGCTACTGCCGCGGATGAAGAGCGCTCCGAGTTAACCAGCGAAAGGGAGACCCTAGCGGCAGCTGCCGCCGTGGTGGAAGCGGAGGTCGGTTCTTTAGAGGCAGAGCTTAAGGAAATCATCAAGACCTACCCCGCGCCTTTGATTGAACGGATTCAGCCGCTGATTCGTCGTCTGCCGGACGATCCTGCCGCGAGCAACCGCAGTCTGGGTGAGCGCGTGCAAAACATCGTCGGTATCTTGAGCCAAGCTGACAGATTTAATGGCACGCTCACGCAGACCAGCGAATCCAGGGAATTGGGCGACGGTCGGGTTGTCGAGGTGCGGACCCTTTATTGGGGCCTCGGTGGTGCTTTCTACGTGGATATGTCCGGACAGTATGCCGGTGTCGGTTATCCCTCGGAGGATGGCTGGGAGTGGCCCCTCCTGGATGGCGCCGGACCCCAAATTCGTCGCTTGCTCGATGTGTATGACGGTAGCGGAGCAATACAGTTCGTCGAAATCCCCGCCTCAATTAAGTAGGGCTCAGCCACTGTTTATTCATGAAATACTTCAAAATAAAATTTACGATTAGTTTGTTAGCCGCCTGTGTGACGATGGCCCAAGCAGATTCTTTTAATTCGGCTGCTAACAATGTGCAGGAAGATCTGAAAGCCTCTCTGGCAGAGCTGGCCGAAGTGCGTGAACGCATCACCGCTGAGAAGATTCCGCTGATGCGCTCCGTTTCCTCAGTTGAAAATGAAGTCATCCGGCACAGGGAAGAGTTGAATCAACTGCGGCGAGCCCGGGATAATAGTGATCTCGGTTTGAATCGTTTGCGTGAGCAGGTCACCGCGATGAAGGAGCAGAATGAGTACACCGCCGGTCTTTTGGACGAATTTGCCCGCTCCTTTGAAACGCGCATCGACTACAGTGAGACGCAACTCTACGCAGAGGCCGCCGAGGAGGCGCGTCTCGCGCTTGACGACACCAACCTGAATCAAGCAGAGCGATTTGAAAAGCAGCTCGAGGTGATCGCAGTGGCGCTTGGGCGTATGCGGCAACTCGTCGGCGGTTACACCTTCGAAGGGAAGGCACTTGCACCTCACGGTGAAATTGAAACAGGCACCTATGCGGTTTACGGACCGACGGTGTATTTTGCCTCCAAGCAATCCGACTTGGCGGGGGTTACTTATAGCAAGTTGAACGCTGCTGTGGCAGCCATTGCAATTCCGGGACCGCAATATGCCGCTGGCATTCGCGCTTTTGTTGAGGAGGGAGAGGGGAATATTCCGGCAGATGCCACCCTCGGGCGGGCGATTCAAATCGTTCAAAGTAGTGATACCATCTTCGAGCACCTGGCCAAAGGCGGGAGTGTTGGGGTTGTTATCGTAGGACTCGGGCTGATCTGCTTTCTGCTTGTCCTTTTCAAGGCCTTTGAAATCTCAAGAATCAAGGTGCCTCAGCCAGAGTTGTTGCAGGAGGTTTTGGGCTATCTGAAGTCGGGCGATGTGAAGAGCGCAGAGACGGCGGCAGCGACAGACAAAACCGGTTTGGTTACGGCGGGCGTTGAAAACGCCAAGGTGCGACGCGGTACCTTGGAAGAAATCCTCTACGAACGCATCCTTGCGGTGCGCCCACGGTTGGAAAGGTTTTTGGCCTTTATCGCTCTGACCGCAGCGGCAGCGCCGCTGCTCGGGCTCCTCGGAACAGTGACCGGCATGATCAAAACTTTCAATTTGATCACGATCTTCGGGACAGGAGATGCGAAAAGTCTCTCCTCGGGGATCTCGGAGGCGCTGGTAACCACAGAGTTGGGACTGATCGTAGCGATTCCCGCTCTCATTCTTCACGGACTCCTCGCTCGTTCGGCCCGCCAGAAAGTCGGCGATATGGAGCAGACTGCGGTCGGCTTCATCAATGGGGTGTCGAGCGATGAGAGCTCGTCTTAACAGTTAAAAGAGATCTGATCCAATGTGGGAGAAAATCGTAGAAATATGGCTGAGTGGCGGCTGGGTAATGATCCCACTCGCCATCCTCGCTATGTTGATTTATTCCCTAGGGATCAGTCTGTTGTGCTATCTTCGTAAGGGCAATATGAAGCTCGGCCGTGAGAGTGACTGGATTGTTTGGATTCAGGATCCTTCGAAAGCAAAGGGGAGGGCCGGGGATATTATTCGCTACACCCAGGATGGGGTCGCGGCTTCTGGTCAAGTGACAAACCGTTTTTCGGAGGTGCGCCTGGATCTTCTGGACGGCATCGATCGGCGTATTATTTTTCTAAATACATTGGTGGCCTCTGCGCCGCTGATGGGTCTGCTGGGAACCGTTATCGGCATGTTGGGAACCTTTGCTGCGATTTCCCTTGGTGGTGGTACTGATACCGTTGAACTCGTTTCTGGAGGGATTTCGGAAGCGCTGATCACAACCCAAACCGGCTTGTTCATCGCATTGCCCGGAGTCTTTTTAATCCTACGGATCCGCCAAAGAAAAAACGCGATTGAAGCGGCTCTGGCTCGCATTGAGTCACTCAGCCTTACATCGCTCAAGCTCGATTAACTTTTACCCAGGACCCCTTCTATGATGCGCCGAAACCTCACATCCAATGACCGCGATGACGTAGAGATCAATCTCTCTCCGATGATCGATATGGTCTTCATCCTTTTGATCTTCTTCATCGTCACCACCGTGTTCGTTGAAGAGACTGGGGTTGAGGTCAGAAAACCTGAAGCTGCCGCAGCCATCCAGCTTGAGAAAAATAGTATATTAATCGCGGTTACGTCCGACAATAGAGTGATCTACGGTGGGCGCGATATTGGGGTCGGCGGCGTTTCGGCAATCGTCAAACGACTGACCCTGCGAGAGGATATCCCAGTTATCATACAGGCGGATGAGGGAGCCAGCCATGGTGTTTTCTCCCGTGTTTATGGTGAGGCCAAGCTCGCTGGGGCCAAGTCGATCAACTTCTCGACGGAACGCTAGTCGGCTAAAGGAAAAGTTATGCCTCTGATTTATCAACGCTCCCGAAAAAAAGGTTCACGCTCCCTCGGCCTGATTGGCGGCCTGGCGGTGAGCGGCTTGCTTTTTCTGGCGATCCCCCTCACTCAGATTTTCACCGAATACACCAGGCCGACCACAGAAATTATGTCGATCGAGATGGCTCCCCCGCCGCCTCCGCCGCCTCCCGAGGAGCCACCACCCCCTCCTGAGCCTGAACAAGAGCCACCTTCCATGGATTATGAACCGCCGCCGCCACCGATCACTCTGGAGCAGCTGAATGTTGCCTTGGAGGCTGGCGTTGGAGATGCCGTTGGCGGTGATTTTGCAATGCCCAGTTTGACGATCGAAAGCGAGGATTTGGGAAGCCTCGATATCTTTGACATCGCCGATCTCGATAAAAGACCGGAAGTGGTCAGGCAGAATGCCCCAATGTACCCCCCCAACGCCCGGCGTGAAGGGCTCAGCGGTTATGTTCGGGTGAGCTTTGTCATCGACCAGAACGGTGCTGTCGTGAGCGTGCGGGTGATCAGCTCAAGTGATCCGGTTTTTGAAAGCCCAACCATTGATGCGGTTAGGCAATGGCGTTTCACACCCGGCGAAAAAAATGGACAGGTGGTCACAACCCGTGCGGAAACCCGCGTCCCCTTCAGAATTCAGTAACCTTACCCATATTATTTTATGAAACCAATGATTTCCTTTATTCTTGGCCTTGTCCTCGGGGCTTCCATCGCGACTGCTCAATCCGCGCCGCGCAATCCTGCTTCAGACATGTGGGATGATCCTAACTTCGTGAAATCCTTCACCGCAAGTTATGGAGTGCTCTCAGGGTTTGAACCCGACATTAGTGACCCTGAAAAGGTGATTCTGCGCGATCTCATGCCGGCGATCAGGAATAATCCGAGAGAGGCGATCAATACCCTGCGACGTGCCATCAGATCTGATAGCACCGCTGCTTTTGACTTCATTTTGGCTAACCTTTATTTTCAGGAAGGTAATTTGAGTGATGCCGCCAGATACTACCGGAATGCTATCCAAAAGTATCCAAACTTTCGCCGTGCCCACAAAAACCTTGGCCTTGTTCTGGTTCAGCAAGAAAACTTCAAAGATGCGATTACCGCCATTTCGCAGGGGCTTGCCCTCGGCGATGTCGATGCCAGATCCTATGGCTTGCTTGGATTCAGTTACTTGACCGAGGGCCTTTATTATCCTGCGGAGGCAGCCTATCGGCAGGCGATTTTGATGCAGCCCAAGGTGCGGGACTGGCGGCTTGGCTTGGCGCGTTGCTTAATTGAGACGGGTGATTATCGGGCGGCGATTGCTCTTTTTGACACCTTACTCAAGCAAGAGCCCGACAACGTGGATTTCTGGTTGCTTCAGGCGAACGCCTTTGTCGGCAAAAATGAAGCCATGTCCGCTGCCGAAAATATCGAGATCGTCCGGCGGATGGGCTCGGCTGAGCTGGCATCGCTCACCATGCTCGGCGATATTTACATGAATAACAATTCTCCCCGCCTGGCGCTCAGTGCCTATCTAGAGGCACTGGAACTGCCAGGTAGCGAAAACTCGCAGGCGCTTATCCGTGCTGCCGAGCTTTTCACTTCGAGGGCCGATTTCGATCAGGCGCAAACATTGATCGATCGGCTCAGATCACATTTTGGGGATAATCTGAATGAAGACACGGACCTCAAACTGCTGACCCTTGAAGCAAAGATTGCACGGGCGAGGGGGGATGAGGAGGAGGCCTTCGATATCCTCGTGAAAATCGTTGAGCGCGACGCGCTCAACGGCGAAGCTCTTATTGAACTGGGTAATTATTATGCAGCGAAGGGCGATGAGGAGCGGGCCATCAACCGCTTTCAACAAGCCCAGTTGATCCCGCGGTATGAGCGTCCAGCTTTGATCGCGCATGCTCAGGTTCTGGTGCGTAAGCCAGATTACAAAAAGGCGCTCGAGCTGCTCCGGCGCGCTTATGAACTGCAGTCTGATAGATACCTGGCCGATTATATCGAAAGAATCGAACGCGCAGCTCGCTGAGGGTGTCGCCGCCTCGCGGTGAACAGGCTACACGTTGGCTCAGCCCCGGCCAATGGTGGACGACAGTCGGCAAGTTCGACAAGTTCACGACAGGCAAGCTCATGCCAGGAGGGTCACCGCAGTCGCGGGGCATCGCGTGCGCCCTCCGTCGTCGCTGCAAAGTAGCGGGAGCATCCTGCTCCCGATTTGGCGGGTAAGAGCGGTGGTTCAGGGAGGCGCGGAGTAGTGAGCTGGAAGCTCACCCTACTTTTGGGTTGCCGTTGCTTTAGCGCTGCGCGCCGCTCGTTACGCGACGTAAAAATTCGGTGGACTGGGGATCGTTCGGCTTGGCTGCGCAGGATGGTTAGCAAAGGTTATCACTGTGATAGTTTTGCTAATTTCCTCAAGGGTCGGTTTCCGCTTGGTCGTCAGGCTTCCCTTCGTCAAAGAATTGAACCGAGGCCTTAACGTGCTTGTAACTTTCTAAAATAGAGTGGCTTGCGGCCTGGGAGTGGTATCGACGCGAGTCCACTATTGAGTAAGAGTCGCATTAGCAAAGGATTCTTTCCTAAAAAAACGGTTGCCAGAAGAATACAGCCCATCTTTATCGACTGATCACCATGGCAAACGGACTCACTACTCGAAAGCACTTCTTTAAAAAGGCGGCGATCGCTGCGCTTGGCATCGTCAGCGCACCCGCACTCTTTGCGCGCGGCAAGACAGCCGAGACGGGCGGAACTGCGTCAGCTGCGGCTTCGGATGCGGATCGGTCCCTTCCAGTGAAGGTCCATGCCGCCAAAGGCACGGTGGTGCGGGGTTCCATCCGCTCGTAGCGGCCGGGGCACGAAAGCGAACTTTTATTAGAAACTGCGATGGCGAATATTTTTCCAAAATCAATCAACACCCTGCCGATCAAAGTGATCGTCGCGCTCCTGATGACCGTTGCGGCGGTGGCGGGCGGTGTTTATTACTACTTTACTCCGGAGTACACCCGGGTTGGCTACATGCCAACGCAGCCAGTGGCCTTCAGCCATAATCTGCACGTCAATCAGCTCGGGATGGACTGCCGCTACTGTCATACCTACGTCGACCGCGCGGCCCACTCCAACATCCCAGGCACCAACACCTGCATGAGCTGCCACAGCTTGGTCAAGGTCGATAGCCCTGCCCTTGCTCCGGTCCGCGCCAGCTACGAATCCGGCGACGCGATCCCATGGGTCCGCGTCCACAAGACGCCTGACTACGTTTATTTCAACCACGCCGCCCACGTAAACCGCGGGATCAGCTGCGTCGAGTGTCATGGTCAAGTGAACGAGATGGAGGAGGTTTACCATGCCAAGTCACTCACCATGGCGTTCTGCCTCGAGTGTCACCGCAACCCCGAGCAGTACATTCGCCCGCAGGAAGAAGTTTACAACCTTGATTGGGTACGCCCAACCGAACCTGAAGCAGTCGCCGAGATTGAGAGTTTCGTCCACGACTGGAAGGTCAACCCACCGCAAAGCTGCTCAGGATGCCACCGATGAACGAGACTATTAATAAGCAAACTGAAGACGCCCTTGCGACCAGCAGCAACGGGCAGCGCTACTGGAAGAGCTTGGACGATTTGGCTGAAACGCCAGCGTTCAAGGATTGGATGCACCGCGAGTTTCCCTCCGGCGCATCGGAAATGGAGGGTGTCAACCGCCGCCACTTCCTCAAGATCATGGCCGCCTCCTTCGGGCTCGCTGGCCTCGGGATGACCGGGTGCCGCCGTCCGGAAAAGGTGATCCTGGCCTACAGCAACCAGCCAGAGTTGCTCATCCCCGGTGTGCCTGTCTTCTACACGTCTTCGATCCCTTCGGCCAAAGACAGTGTGCCGCTCATCGTCGAAACGCACCAAGCGCGCCCGACCAAGATCGAGGGTAACCCGAGTTACCGGCCTTACCGCGGTGCGACGGACGTCTTCACCCAGGCCAGCGTGCTGGACATGTACGATCCCGACCGCGCGACAGACAGCCGTGCCGCTGGTAGCCGGATCAACCGCGCCGCCGTGCGCGACCGCCTCGCTGAGCTGCGCCGCAAGCATCGCAGCGACAATGGTGCCGGGCTCGTTTTCCTCGCCGAAGGTTCCTCTTCGCCGAGCCGCGCCCGCATGGTTGAAGAGCTCAAAGCCGCCTTCCCCGAAGCGCTCTGGGCCGAGTACGAGCCGATCGCTCTGGACGGTGCCGAAAAAGCTTTTGCCGCGATCAATGGCAATCCCCTCCGTGTCCTGCCAAACCTTGAAAAGGCAAGCCGCGTGCTTTCCATCGACGCGGACTTCGTGCAGACCATGCCCGGCAAGCTTGGCTTCGCCCGTGGTTTTGCCCAAGGCCGCAAGGTCTACAACGCCGACGAAGCGGACAAGATGAGCCGCCTCTACTCGGTCGAAGCAAACCTCAGCTTGACCGGTTCGATGGCCGATCACCGCCTCCGCCTCGGCAGCTCGCAGATGGCTGCGTTCACCGCCTTGCTCGCTGCTGAAATCTTCCGCATCACCGGACAGGGTGGGGCGCTCTCCGGTCTGCTCGCTGGGCTCGACACCAATCTTGAGGTCGATCCCGCGTGGATCACTGCTTGCGCGCAGGACCTTGTCGAGCAGCGCGGCCGCTCGCTCGTGCTGGCTGGTGACCACCTGCCAGCCTCCGCACACGCTCTGGTTTACGCTATCAACCTCGCCCTCGGGGCGAATGGTGAGACCGTCAACTACGTGGAAGCCCCGGCCCATGCCGAAGGCATTGACGCCGTTGCCGCCCGCCTCGAAGCTGGTGATGTCGAGACCCTCTTCATCCTCGGTGGCAATCCGGTTTACGATGCGCCGGCCGATCTCGATTGGGATGCGCTGCAGGCCAAGGCCGGACAGACCGTCCACTTCAGTTATTACCATAACGAGACTACGGCCAAGGCAGACTTGCACATTGCCCGCTCCCACTACCTCGAATGCTGGGGCGATAGCCGCACCTTCGATGGGACCGTGCTGCCGGTGCAGCCGATGATCGACCCGATCTTCCGCACCTTTAACGAGCTCGAAGTGCTCGCCCGTCTTGCCGGACTTTCCACCACGGACGCCTACGAGATCACCCGCGCGACCATCGACGGGCTGACCGACGGCAGTGAAACTGCATTCCGCCGTTTCCTTTCCAACGGTCTGTTGGCCGACTCGCAGTTTGCTGCGGTGGAAAACAGCCTGAACTACGCCGCCCTCGCCGATGCGATCGACGCGGACGAGCTGATGGCTCCCGACCTTTCGGCTGAGGCGCTGGAAGTGATCTTTGCTCCCAGCCAGCACACTTGGGACGGTCGCTACGCCAACAATGGTTGGATGCAGGAGTGCCCCGAGCCCCTGACCAAGCTGACTTGGGAAAACGCTATTTTGATCAGCCCCCGTTTGGCCCGCGCTCTGGAAGCCGAGAGCGGTGTCCGCATCATCCCGGACAAGACGCTCCTGATGAAGGACGGTCCACTGAACCGCCTGACCCAGCAGAGCGCCACTTTTGAGCGCGGTCGCCAGGTCACGCCAGTGGCTGAGCTGACCGTCAACGGCCGCACCATTAAAGCGCCAGTGCACGTCGTGCCGGGCCTCGCCAACCACAGCATCGTGCTCCCCCTCGGTTTTGGCCGTGAGGTCTCGGGCCGAGTCGGCACCGGAAATGGCTTTAACGCTTACAAAGTCCGCGGCGGCAGCAACCTCGCCCTCGACGGTCGCCTCAAGCTCACCTCTGAGCGCGTCACTATCGCCAATGCCCAGGAGCACTGGTCCATGGAAGGCCGCGCCATCATCCGCGAGGGCAACCTCGAGGAGTGGAAGGAAGAGCCAAACTTCGCCAACAAGATGGGCATGGAGTCGCACTCCCCACCCATCTACGGCAAGGACAAGGATAAGTCTGTCCAATACAAGGTCACCCAGCAGCCCCGCGGCGGTTCGGCCCACGAAATTCCGAAGTTCACCGATCCGATGCCAAACGTTCCGATCTGGAACCGTGATGGCGTGCGCGACAAGTTCCCCGAGCCACAGCAGTGGGGCATGGTGATCGATCTGAACAGCTGCACGGGTTGTAATGCCTGTGTGGTGGCCTGCCAGAGCGAAAACAACATCCCGATCGTCGGGCGCGACCAGGTCTTGCGCGGACGTGAGATGCACTGGATTCGCCTCGACCGCTATTTCTCCGGCGCGCAGGACGACACCAACGACATCCCCGAGGATGTTCAGGTTTCCTTCATGGGTGTCGCTTGCCAGCACTGTGAAAACGCACCGTGTGAGACCGTTTGCCCCGTCAACGCTACCGTGCACGACGAGCAGGGCCTCAACACCATGGCCTACAACCGTTGCGTCGGTACCCGTTACTGCGCAAACAACTGTCCTTACAAGGTCCGCCGCTTCAACTTCTTTGATTGGAACAAGCGCGATATCAACGAGCTTTACAAGGGTCCGTTGGGACGCGTCGACGAGCCAGAGCTTGGCAAGATGCAGAAGAATCCGAACGTCACCGTGCGCATGCGCGGCGTGATGGAAAAGTGCACCTACTGCACCCAGCGGATCGAAACGGCCAAGCACGATCAGAAGCGCATCGCCGGAGCCTCGGGCAACGTGCGGGTGCCGGACGGTCGGATCAAGACCGCTTGCCAACAGGTTTGCCCGACCGAAGCGATCGTCTTTGGCGATCTCTCCGACGCCGAGACTCAGGTCTCTAAGCTCCGCGAGAGCGACCGCGACTACTCGCTCCTCGGCTACCTCAACGTGCGGCCACGGACCACCTTCCTCGCCCGCGTCCGCAATCCCAACATGGCGATCCCGAACGCGCCGAAAGCTCCCTTTACCCGTCAGGCCTACAAGGCGCGCCAACCAAAGCCGCTCGCCCGATAGCTCCTAACGAAAAAGCATACTCTGAATAATGGCTACCATTTCACAAAACGTCCCGGTCGATGCGGCTCAGGCAGAGCTTTTGGACAAAGTCCAGCCCGCTGAGCACGTCGAGACGCCGCTCGTAGGAAATAAACGCGACTTCCGGTGGGTCACCGAAAAGATCTGTGGCATTGTTGAAGCACCCGTCCCCACATGGTGGTGGGTCTCCTTCATTGTCGCGCTCTTCACCGCCTCCTTCACCGGCATCGGTTTGCTTTGGCTCACCACCACTGGCGTCGGGGTCTGGGGCCTCGCCAATCCCGTCAACTGGGGCTGGGCCATCGTCAACTTCGTTTTCTGGATCGGTATCGGCCACGCCGGAACCCTGATTTCCGCCATCCTCTGTCTCTTAAAGCAGGGCTGGCGAACGTCGATTAACCGGGCGGCAGAGGCGATGACCATCTTCGCGGTGGTCTGTGCCGGTATTTTCCCGCTCTTCCACGTTGGTCGTGTCTGGTTCGCCTGGTGGCTCTTCCCACTGCCAAATTCCAACGCCATCTGGCCGAACTTCCGTAGTCCGCTGGAGTGGGACGTTTTTGCGGTTTCGACCTACGGCACCGTGTCCGCCCTGTTTTGGTACATGGGCATGATCCCCGACCTCGGCACCTTGCGCGACCGCGCTGCCACCGCCTTGAAACGCGGGGTCGACCAGACGCTTTCGCCCCTTCAGCAGAAGATCCAGATCGGTATTCTCAACGCCCGCAAGTACGGCTACGGCATCTTTGCCATGGGCTGGCGCAACGCCGGTAACCACTGGCGCAACTACGAAATGGCCTACCTGCTCCTGGCAGGCCTCTCCACGCCCCTCGTGCTCTCGGTGCACACCATCGTGTCCTTTGACTTCGCGGTCTCCGTGCTGCCGGGCTGGCACACCACCATCTTCCCGCCGTACTTCGTGGCGGGTGCGATTTTTTCCGGCTTCGGTATGGTGCTCACGCTCATGCTGCCGCTCCGCGCGCTTTACGGGTTTCACGACCTGATCACTCAGCGGCACATTGATAACATGTGTAAGATCTGCCTCGGTACCGGCAGTATTGTGGGCTACGCCTACATCATGGAGTTCTTTATCGCCTGGTACGGTGCCAACCCCTTTGAGGAGTTTGCCTTTATCAACCGTGCCTTCGGTCAGTACGCCTGGGCTTACTGGATCATGTTCAGCTGTAATGTGTTTGTCCCGCAGCTCTTCTGGTTCAAGGCCGTCCGCCGCAATGCCGCGCTGGTTTGGGTTATGTCCATCCTGGTTAACGTCGGCATGTGGTTCGAGCGCTTCGTCATCACCGTCACCTCGCTGGCCAACGACTTCCTGCCCAGCAGCTGGGGCTACTACAGCCCGACCATCGTTGATATCTTCACCTTCTTCGGGACTTTCGGTCTCTTCAGCGTGCTCTTCCTCCTCTTCCTCAAGGTCCTCCCCATCATGCCGATGGGTGAAGTGAAGGCGGTTATGCCACAGGCAGATGCGCACGGTCTGGGGAACGATACCTACGCTCCAAACAAGGAAGGAGGCGCACACTAATGGCTACACACTTCGGATTACTCGCTTCGTTTAAAGATTCGCCGACCCTCTATCACGCCGCCGAGAAGGTGCGTGATGAAGGTTACAAAGCCTGGGACACCTACGCCCCGCTGCCGATCCACGGACTGCCCGCCGCGCAAGGCCTCGGCCGCTCCCGCGTGCCGATTTTCACCTTCATCGGTGGCTGCACTGGTTTTGTGGTGGGTCTCCTGATGGTGTGGTACATGAATCTGTACGACTACCCGCTGATTGTCGGTGGCATGCCGTTTTTCAGCCCGGTCTTCCCTTTCCCGATCGCTTACGAGTTGACCATTCTGCTCGCCGCCTTCGGTACCCTCGGGGGCATGTTCATAATGAATGCGCTGCCCCGTCACCACCACCCTTTGTTTAACTCCGAGCAGTTTCTGGCTTCTTCGGAAGATGCTTTCATGATCGCCATCGAAAGCACCGACCCGAAGTTTGACCTCGAAGCAACTCGCCGGTTTCTGGAGGAAATCGGTGGCAGCGAAATCCAGGAAATTGAGGCTTAGCCGACCATGCGCACATTTTTAATCATTTACGCCCTTTTGATCTTCGCGGTCGTTTCGATTGCCGGGTTCCGTGGTTCCAAAACCCGGAACACCCCGATCGAAATTTTCCCCGACATGGATCACCAAGCGAAATTCCATCCGCAAGGTGCCAACACGCTCTTCCGCGATGGCCGCGATGACCGGCCAAAGCCCGAGTTCACCGTCGCCCGTGGAACCAAGCTCAACCAGAAGGAAGTGTTCTCCGAGGACTTCGAAGATGCCACCATCGGCGACCGCCCACTCCTTGAAGGGCGTAACGACGACGGCTCCTTCTACGATGGCTTCCCCTTTGATCCGAGCTACGAGCTGATCGAACTAGGACGGCAGCGCTACGACATCCATTGCACCGTCTGCCATGGTGCGGTTGGCGATGGGGCCGGGATCACCCGCAATTACGGGATTGCCGCCACCTCCTACCACAGCGACCGGATCCGCGATATGCCCGACGGCGAGATTTACGACATCATCGTCAACGGTAAGGGCACGATGTTTGGCCTCGGTCACAATCTCGATCTGCGCGAGCGCTGGGCGATTGTCCTTTACGTCCGCGCCCTCCAGCGTTCCCAACTCGCCGACAAAAGCGACCTTCCTTCCGCTAAACTTTCTGAACTAGGGCTATGAGTTCACCAATTTCCGCAAGCACGAGCACCCCCGTTATGTCCGCCACACAAGAAAGCACCTCCGGTGCCCGTAACTACGGCTTAATCTCCCTGGTCGTCGGTATCATTGGCCTCGTCATCGGTGCCTTTGGCCTGATTTCCGGTCTTGGCGACGGGAACGTGCGTCCGCTTCTCAGCTGGTTGCTGGGCATTTCCTTTTGGCTCTCCATCGCCATCGGCATGCTCTTCATGGTGCTGCTCTTCTACATCTTCCACGCCAAGTGGGCAACCGCCTTCCGCCGCATTCTGGAGCACGGGATCTGTGTCTTCCCGTATCTCGGGATTCTTTTTCTCCCGCTCCTGATTATTCCCTTTGTTTATGAAGATCCGGGCATTCTCTGGAAGTGGATGGGCGTGGATCGTGAAATCGTCGGTGGCGGCACCGTCTCAGGAGATCCGCTCTACCTGCACAAGTCTCCCTACCTGAACATTGGCTTCTTCACCGTCCGCGCGATCGGCGTCTTTGTCGTCTTCGCCGCCCTCGCGTTTTTCCTCCGTCGCTTCTCTTTTAACATGGATAAGACCGGCGACATCCGGAATTTTCACAACGCCCGCATTTTCTCCGCACTCGGCATCTTCTTCTGTGCCGCAGCCATGACGGTCGCCTCGATCGACTGGTTCAAGAGCTTGGAGTACCACTGGTTCTCGACCATGTACGGGGTCTGGTTCTTCGCCGCCTCGATGCGCGTCGCGCTCAGTGTGACCTTGATCCTGCTTGTCGTTTACAGCGCCCGCGGACCGCTCAAGGGGCTGTTTACCCAAGGCCATCGCTATGACCTTGCCTGCATGATGGGGGCCTTCACGATCTTTTGGGCCTACATCAGCTTCTCCCAGTACTTTATCATCTACAACGCCAACATCCCGGAAGAAACTTTCTGGTATAGCATCCGGGAAGTGAACTACGACGGTTCCCTCAATTCCTGGTGGTGGGTGACTATGGCGCTGATCTTCTTCCACTTCCTCCTGCCCTTCCTGTTCCTGCTTTGGTACAAGAACAAGGTCACGGTCAAGCGCACTGACTACATCGCTTCCTGGATCAATGCCTTCCACCT
>REBV01000127.1 GCA_007692545.1 Puniceicoccaceae bacterium | reverse complement strand
CAGGATCATTTTCTCTACGAGGGCTCAGTACGCACCGTGCTCCTCTCCGAGCAGGGCTTCCACACCCCCGACTACAGCGAAGCTTCCATGCAGGATAAAGCCGCAGCCATCGCCTATACCTGGGCAAAGATTCTGCCGCTTGAATCGGTGGAGACATTTCACTACCACCGCTGGGTGGACCACCCACTCGAAGGTGGCTTGAAGGTAGGTTTGCGTACCCTGCCCGAAGCGGATAAACCTTTTGGCGATCGCAAGGAGCCCGCATTCACCGTTTTTTCCGCACTTGAAACGGAAGACCACGCGGAAGTGGTCGAGCCACTGAAGAAGATCCTCGGTATCGAGTGCTGGACCCAGGTCCAAATACCTGCGGATCAAGTTGAACGCTAGGATTCACCGCTGTCAGCCCGACCCAGTACAACTACACCTGCTGGCCCCTCAACGGCCTCCAACAGTCTGCCGAAGACGCGATAACAGCTTGCCAGCAAAAGATTGACGCCTAGCTCTCAAAGCCAAATGATGCAGGATAAGAATGCATTTGTAACCTATGAGAGCTCGCTTAAAAGATGTCGCCGAAAAAGCCGGTGTGGCCACCAACACCGCGTCTACAATTTTAAACCGCAGGCCCAATTCATGGGCCTCCAAAGAAACGGAAGCGCGCGTCTTTAAAGCTGCCGAAGATTTGGGCTACCGGCCGAGTCGGGCTGCCCTAGGACTCCGCTTAGGCAGCTTCCATACCATCGGATTAATCATCCCGGACATCCATAACCCGGTATATGCAACCTTTGCTGACTTTCTGGAAATTCGGATGCGCGATGCGAATTACGACCTAATTCTTGAAAATTCACGCAATGATTTGGAATACGAGCAACATTGCCTGGAGTCTATTCTGGAGCGACAAATTGATGCCGTCGTTTATTTCGTAAGCGATCATGATCGTCATCTTGAGTTCCTGAAAAAAGCAAAAAAAGCGGGCAAGCGAGTCGTCGGTCTAACAGGGCCCTCTGATGGGAAGAAATTTGCTTTCGATGCGGTCGAATTGGATTTTTCGAAGGGCGTTACGGATGCCGTCAGCCACCTACTCGAATTAGGGCATAAGCGCTTCGCATTCTTGTGCGCACTAGCCAAAGGACAGAGTGCGGGCGACCGCCCAGAACTCTACAACAAGCTCTTGAAAAAGCGTGGCGTCCCGGAAAAAAACAACAGCTTTATCTCATGCAGCCATGACCTCCAGAGCGCTAAGGAAAGCTTTGGGGACTTTTTGGACAAGGCCGGGGACGCCCGTCCAACAGCCCTGATCGCGATGAATGATATATCAGCCATCGGTGCCATCCGAGCAGCCAGAGAAAGAAACATTCGGGTCCCGGAAGACCTCTCGGTGATCGGGGTCGACAATATCCCGGTGGGAAACTTCCTACACTCCAGCTTGTCTTCGATCGCACAACCCCTTCAGGAACTCGCGGATGCTACCGCAGATATCTTACTGACTAGGCTGAACGACAAAGATAAAGCTTCTAAAGCAAAAACACTTTCCAGGAAGTTCCATGCCAAATTGGTATTAAAAGAAACCACCGCAAAACCACCGCCGCGGAAAAAGAAAGCTTAAATCAGCCGTGCGGTATGGCAGTAGTTTCGATACCCTAATTAAAAACGAATTAAAGGTGGCTGCATCAAGCCACCGGAGAACAATTCGTAGCCCGTACTGTAGGCTAAGCCACTGGTGCGAAAACTGGCCGGACCGGTCATTATCTCATCTTTGGGCACTCGGTGGAAGGGCCCCATCAAATTTTGCCGAGTTAAGATGACACGTATAGAAAGTGTCGCCTCCGGCTGAAGGGCATTCAACTCCGCTGTATAAGGAGCAAAAGCAAGTAAAGCACTCTGACTATCAGCCTCCACACGAGCGCAGGCACCAGCAAATTCGGGTAGTTCGCAGGAAAAACTCTGCGAATCAAGCGTGCGGGGCAGCGCCTTGTGATAAGCTATCTCACCCGAGTAAAAGGGCAGACCTTGATCAGTCACCGTACCAATTTCCAATTTATCTGGAAGCTTTCCCAAAACAAAGCCATCCGAACGGCCATAAACCCCGAATTCGCCCATCAAATAAATCGCTTCCAGATCTGTATCTTCCTGAAAACGAGTACTCAGGCTTAGCTCATTCGTGCCGACGCGCAGCGCATCTTTCGGCAAGGGTAGTTCGCGTAACGCGATATCGATCATCCAAGTCGTTTCTGCGGGCATAGCCACTTCGATCCCGTTCAGGCGCAGTGACCAGCGCTCGGGTTGCTCCATGACCAAGGTCAGAGCGGAAGGTAGCGTTTCGATCTGGAAAGTAAAGTTCAGGCACAGCCGAGGGCCCACATCCGGCGCTTCCTTTCGGCACCAGGGCTGCACCATCGTACCCGAGCGCGGAGACCACCCGAGATGCCGGCGTATCTGATCGTCGATCTGCAGGATATCAAGCGGCTGTCCAGACGCGCAGCCTCCCTCGCAGTGAAAGCTAGCTCGGTCCAAAACAAGAACATTCGCTTCGCTAAGATCGTAATCGAATGGCCCCTCTAAGGCGAATGTCTGCTCAAACTTACGCGGGGTCGCTGCTGACAGTGGTGAAATCGCCTCCAGTTGATTGGCCCGAATGCGGAAAAGATGCTCCTGCAAGGGCTTGAAATCGACCGTCCAATTGAGTCCTTCACTGCTGGATTGGACGGCCAGCGGTGCGATCGAACCTTCACGGCAATTTAAACACTCCACATGCCCAAGCGCCTCCAAATGGATGCGCACATCGCAGATAGGGACTTCGAGTCGATTGACCAGAGCAACAAAGACATCGCCATTTTCCAAACGGCGGACTTGGCTGATCAGGCCTTCGGCACCATCGCCATCATTAATTCGTAGAATCTGCCGACTTCCATGGCTGACGGCACGCAGTACGGATGCCTGGTTCCATCCAACCGTGCCGATTTCAGAGGCAAAAGCAGTCGCAGCATCAGAGGGTAAAGCATCGATGTAATGCGGTGCCGAACCGGCAAAGACCACCGAGCCCCCGGCTCGGGAAAAACGGCGTAGCGCATCCAAGGTCGAACTACGCAAGGTATCCACTCCACCCACAACAACACAACGATAGTGCATCTGGCCGAGCTTGAAAAAGGGTTCATCGTCGATTACCTCGACGCTCCCCAATCGGTCCATCTGCTCCTCGTCACCATAATCAAAGTCCACCTGAGCATCGAGCAGCCAGTGATATAGCGTGGCGAATTTTGCTTCCAATTCATCGACGACCGCAGAATTAGAGCCCAGCCAGCTCGCCCACCC
>REBV01000119.1 GCA_007692545.1 Puniceicoccaceae bacterium | reverse complement strand
GGGCAAGAGTGATGCCTCGGGGATTGGGCCCGCTGATTATATCTGGGTCCGCAAAGCGGCTGAGATCTACGACTTCACCATCTATGATCGGGGGCCGTCACCGAGTGTGAACTTCTTTTGGTTTAATCAGCACCGGGGGCATAATGAGGCGGGGGAGCCCTACGTCCCGGAGCATAAGCTACGCTGGTTTACAGATAAGCGCTTTCGCCAGGCGGTGCAGTATGGCATTAATCGTCAGGGGATCATCAACGCCCTGCTTTTCGGCAAGGGAGAGCCGCTCACATCGATTATCTCGCCTGCGCAGGGGCAGTGGCACAACCCAAACCTCCCGCGTTACGACTACTCGCCAGCACGATCCCGTGAGCTGCTTAAGGAGGCCGGTTTCTATTGGGATGATCGTGGGCGCTTGCATGATAGCGAGGGCGTGCGGGTCGAGTTCACTCTTTTGTTGGTGGAGGCGCCATCCTTTGATCGAATCGGTGTAACTTTTGTGGAGAACATGAGAGAACTCGGTATGCAGGTGAAAATGGAACGGACTGATTTTGCGACTTTACTGCGACGCACGGACGGTACGTTTAATTACGACATCACCATGCTGAGCTGGGGATCGAGCAGCGCGGCTTATGATCCATCGGGGAGTAAAGCGCTCTATTTGAGTAGCGGGCAATACCACATGTGGTATCCTGAGCAGTCTGAGCCGGCGACGGAATGGGAAGCACGTATCGACGAGTTGATCGGTCTGCAGGAGCGCACACTCGATATGGATGAGCGGATCGCCTACATGCACGAGGTGCAGGCTATCCTGGCGGAAGAGCTGCCACTGCTCTACGGATTTACTCCCTATGGCTACACCGGTGTGAAAAATAAATGGCAAAATCTCTATGTCCCGTCCGCCGGAACCAGCACGTGGAATATCGAGGAAATTTGGACCGCTACGCCTGAACCGGAAGGAGTGCCTGGCTTTTAAGCGATGCTTAGCTTTATTATCCGTCGTTTATTTTCGCTCATCCCGCTGCTCGTGGGGGTGAGTTTGTTGGTGTCCTTATTGATGTACCTCTCACCCGGGGACTTCTTAACTCAGGCGAGGGCGGCCAAAGACATCGATCCGGCGATCATCGCTCAGCAGGAGCGTCAGCTTGGTCTGGTCAACGCAGAGGGTGAGCCGACCGCCTGGTATGTGCGCTACGGGCACTGGATGGCCAATATTTCTCCGGTCAAATACGGCCCCTGGATCGGGTCGCCGGATAAGGGTCTACATTTCGGCTGGCCCTACTTCGGAGAGTCGTGGACCTATAAGGTGGAAGTGCTCACTTTACTCAAGCAGCGAGTGCCCGCTACCTTCATACTTTCGCTTACCTCGATCCTCTTTGCCTGGTGTATCGCCATTCCGCTCGGCGTGTTGGCCGCGATTTACAAAGACTCCATATTTGACCGGATCAGTGCCTTGCTGGCCTATGCCGCACTCTCAATACCGGAATTTTTCCTGGCCATCCTGGCTGTCTATTTTGCTGCCGTGACGGGTATTTTCCCCGAAGGGGGGCGCTCCTCGGTGGAGAGCGAGTTCTACAGCTTGGGGCCCCGGCTATTGGACTACGCTTATCATTTGATCTTGCCGACCATCGTCCTCGGCATCGGGAGCGTGGCCGGAATGATGCGGGTCATGCGGGCCAACTTCATCGACTATATGCAGGCTGAGTTTGCCACCACGGCGCGGGCCAAGGGACTGCGCGAGCGCGTTATCATGTTTAAGCATGTGCTGCGGAATGCGATCAACCCACTCATTACTTCCTTTGGTTACGCCTTTGCCAGCCTGCTCTCCGGTGCGCTGCTGGTGGAGAACGTGATGAATTATCCGGGACTCGGGCAATTGATCTATGATGCACTGATACGGGAAGACCAATACGTGGTCATGGCCGGCGTCCTGATCGGTGTGGTGATGCTGGTCCTGGGTAACTTGTTAGCCGATATTTTGCTTGGTTGGAGCGATCCACGCATACGACTTGAAGGCGGCAGTCGGGGTGGGGTGAGCGGGCAGCGGGCCAATTTAGTTTGGTTCGTTTTGATCGGGATTATCGCTATGCAAATACTCTTGGAAGCTTTTGCTCCGACACTGCTGGGCATGATTGCCGTGGCCTTGAAATATATTGGTTTGCTTCTGGTCGCACTGCTTGCCGTTGGCTGCGTGGGCTTGGTCGGCTATATTGTTTTTGTCCTCTTCCGCAAGCTGATCTGGCAAGTCCTGCGGCGGCCGATGGGGGCGAGCGCTCTGGCTATTTTAGCCATGCTCTACACCGGTGCGCTCTTTGCGCCCTTTATTGCACCATACCCCATCAACCAGCAGAATTTGGATGCCTCGTATCATCCGCCCAGCAGCTATACCTGGAAAGATGGTGCACTTCATGTCAAGCTCTACGAACGGGAAGCGCCAGGATCACCAGCCTATGTGCCAGCGGCTGACCGAACAGCTCCGATTCAGTGGTTTGCCAAATCCGAACCGTATAAATTATTTGGCCTCATTCCGATGCAGCGAACGCTCTTTCAGCTAGATACGGAAGACCCCGGGGCGCGTATTTATTTACTTGGCTCGGATGATACCGGGCGCGATATTTTTAGCCGCTTACTCCATGGCTCGCAGATATCGCTGTCCATCGGGTTTATTGGGATATCGATTACACTCATTCTCGGCTTCATCGTGGGCTCGCTGGCTGGCTACTATGGTGGCACGGTGGACTTCGTGGCCATGCGGATGGTGGAGCTGCTGATGTCGATCCCGGGACTCTACTTGCTGTTGGCCTTGCGCGCCGCCTTCGTCAGCCCGGATTTTTCGCCGACTCAGGTGTACATCGTTATTGTGGTCATTTTGTCGATCATTGGCTGGGCGGGCACAGCCCGGATTATCCGTGGGATGACGCTGTCTATCCGTAATCGCTCTTTTGTGCTGGCGGCGGAGAGCATGGGGCAGAGCGTACCGAAGATTTTAATCAAGCACATCCTGCCCAACCTGGCTAGTTACTTGCTGGTAGCGGCCACGCTCTCGATCCCCGGCTACATACTGGCCGAGGCCGCGCTCTCCTTCCTCGGGCTCGGCATCTCCGAGCCATCGGCTTCCTGGGGCCTGATGCTCAGACAGTCGCAGGGTAACATGATCGTTTTCTTTATGAACTTCTGGTGGCTGCTCACCCCTGGTCTGGCTATTTTTGTGACGGTGATCGCCTACAACGTATTGGGCGATGTCCTCCGCGATATCGTGGACCCCAAAATGCAAACGCGATGAGTGGGCACCTTCAGCTTTGGGTCGTAGCCGGGTTTGG
>REBV01000022.1 GCA_007692545.1 Puniceicoccaceae bacterium | reverse complement strand
CTTTCACGCCGGATGTCTATACGCGGCTGATTGAGCGAACCAATGAAAATCTTTGGCCGCTCCACCTGCTGGTCCTCGCCGCCGGAGTCGGCACTCTTCTGCTATTTTACTTCGGTCGCCCCCGCGTTGCCAGCTTAGCGCTGGCTTTGATTTGGATTTGGGTGGGTTTTGCCTATTTGATTCGGGGCTACGCGGAGCTGACACCCGTCGGCTTGTGGTTCGGATGGGGCTTTTGCCTGCAAGGCATGCTCGTGCTTGGCTTGGGAGTGGCGGGATGTTTCCAAAGCCCAGCTAGGCAGGCGGGCAAGCTTTCGTGGTGGACGGGACTTTTTATGGTGGACTATGGCTTGTTTATCCACCCCGTGCTCACGTGGATATTGGCTGGCACATGGACACGGGCCGAGGTTTTCGGGATCCATCCGGACCCCACTGCCATGGCGATCCTGGGCATTCTCCTGATGATCGCAAAGGGCTGGAGTTTTTGTTTATTAGCGGCGATCCCTATCCTCTGGTGTATCACCTCTGGTCTTACACTCATCGGCTTGGAGTCCGCGCTCGCCTGGAGTCTGTTTGCTGCGGCAGTCTTGGCCTTGTTTGCTATGGTGTTGAGATGCGCAAGCGGCTGGACGCGCGCTGCTGATTGATGAACAATTTCGTTTTCATGAGATAATGAGATTTAAGCGCTGATCATCTTGTCAAGCGAGTTCAGGGGGCCTGCTCACTGGATCTCGTGCATCAAAAATGTTTGCTTTTTGGGTAGGAATGACTAGTTTTAAAGTATGAATGCGATTGTTTCCGAAAAAGGCCAAGTAACGATCCCTAAAGAACTTCGGGATAAATTGGGGTTGCGGGCAGGTTCCATTCTACGGTTTTCCGATGAAAATGGTGTTTTGCAGGCACGTAAATTTCAAAAAGATGACCCGATTCGCAAGTGGCGGGGGCGCGGGAAAATCCCCGGGAATGTCTCCGTAGACGATTACTTAAAGCAATCTCGCGATGCGCACCGCAGTTGACAGTTCTGTGCTACTCGACGTTTTGACTGACGACCCGGCTTTTGCCGAACGCTCAGAGTCTGCATTGAGAAAGGCGATGGCAGAGGGCGTGTTGGTCGTTTGTGAGACCGTTGTCGCTGAAATTTTGCCGGTGCTTGGAGACGAAGCCTTAGGCTCCTTTTTCGAGGATTGGGGCATCCAGTTTACGGCAGGAGACTTAAGCAGCGCACGATTGGCTGGGAGTTATTTTGCCAATTACCTCCAACGAACCGATAAAAAGCAGATCATGGTTCCAGACTTTTTGATTGGTGCACATGCCGAAGTCCACAGCGACCGACTTCTTGCCCGTGACCGTGGGTACCTCCGTGATTACTTCAAGGCGCTTGAGGTGTGGATTCCTTAATAATTTGTTCAGGGCCCACCCGGACTTCCACGACTTCCATTCCGTGCAATCTCTCGACCAGCACTCGTCGCCCTCCGATAAAATCGGGTGCTTTCGCTCGCTGTTTCGCGGGCGTGCGGACGTTTATCCACAGCGGTTCGAGAGTCGAAGGACGGGGCAGGCGGGCTATTCACCTGCTTGCGGCAATGAGTGGATTAGGGGCGTCTGCGAAAAACCGAGGATCAAGTGTTCCGACTGTCCTAATCAACGTTGGCTTCCGGTAACTGACGAGGTCGTCCGTCATCATCTTTCGGGAGAAGATGCGCAGGGCCAACCATTTGTGATGGGGGTCTATCCAATGCTTGCGGATGAAACCTGTTTTTTCCTGGCGGTTGATTTAGACGGAGAAGGATGGAGAGAGGATGCGCTGGCACTAGTGGATGCCGTACGGGATCGGAATTTGCCCTTTGCTTTGGAACGCTCGCGTTCGGGAAATGGTGCCCACCTATGGCTTTTTTTCGAAGAAGCGATTCCGGCGACGCGGGCCCGAAAGCTGGGGGCGCACTTATTGACCGAAGCGATGGAGGCACGGCCCGAAGTTGGCCTGGGGTCTTATGATCGCCTGTTTCCGAATCAGGATACGTTGCCGAGGGGTGGTTTTGGCAATCTGATTGCTTTGCCTCTTCAAAAGCAGGCGAGAGAAAAAGGAAATACACTGTTCTTGGATGATGCACTTGAGCCACTGCCCGATCCTTGGGCGTTTCTCGGGCAGATGGAGAAAATCCCCCACCAGCGCGTTGAGCAGATTGTCGCTGAAGCGGAGCGAAGAAACCGTGTGCTCGGTGTGCGCATTGCTCCCAGTGAAGCGTTCGCCTCCGAACCCTGGCGGGCGTCGGCGTCCCGACTGCCCAAAGAACCTCCGATTCTCGAAGCTTTGCCTGCGGCTATCGAGTTGATTTTGGGCGATCAGATCTACATCCCAAAAACCGATCTACCACCCGCCCTGCGAAACCGGATCGTGCGCTTGGCTGCCTTTCAGAACCCTGAGTTCTACCGTGCCCAGGCCATGCGCCTGCCCACTTTTGACAAACCCCGCGTTATCGCTTGCGCGGAAGATTACCCAGAGCATCTGGCTTTGCCGCGCGGTTGTATGGATGATCTGAGGACATTGTGCCGCGGGCTAAAAGTTCGTGTTCGAGTGCGGGACGAGCGCGTACCTGGGACCCCGCTCGACCTGCGGTTCGCGGGCGAGCTTCGTCCCGATCAAAAGACCGCCTTTCGGGCCTTGCTCAAACACGATACCGGGATTTTGGCCGCCACCACCGCTTTTGGAAAAACCGTGTTAGCGGCTTCTCTGATCGCTGAACGCGGAGTGAACACTTTGGTATTGGTTCATCGAAGGCAGTTGATGGAGCAATGGGTGGAACGATTGACGGCCTTTCTCAATATTACAAAGAAAGACATCGGCTGTTTAGGAGGCGGTAGACGCAAATTGAAGGGGAGGCTCGATGTGGCTCTTTTGCAAAGCGTCGTTCGCAAGCAAGTCGTCGATGACCGTGTCGCGGATTATGGGCATTTGATCATCGATGAATGCCATCACCTCTCAGCGACTAGTTTCGAACTGGTCGCGCGGCGGGCGAAGGCTCGTTTTGTTCTCGGCTTGTCCGCTACTGTGGAGCGCAAAGACGGGCATCATCCAATTATTTTCATGCAGTGCGGCCCTGTGCGGCACCGTGTTGATGCCAAAGACCACGCAAAGACTCGACCGTTTCGCCATCATGTGGTGGTGCGCCCGACTGCGTTTCGACCAGAGACGGATCCAGAGGAAGACGCTCGTATCGAATTTCAACAGCTCTGCAGTTCTCTGATGCGTGATGATCGCCGAAATCAACAGATTCTTCAGGATGTGGGGGATGCACTTCGGCGGGGACGGAATCCGTTGGTCTTGACCGAGCGCACGGAACATCTATCGGT
>REBV01000175.1 GCA_007692545.1 Puniceicoccaceae bacterium | reverse complement strand
CCCGAGGCATCTCTCTTGCCCGTGGCATAGTGCGCTACTGCGGTAATCGACTCGGCCACAAAATTGAGTATTAAATAATCCAGATAGGGTAAACGCTGGCCCGCGCGGTCGACCTTCCAAAAGTGCGGGTTCGGCGTCAGCACCAGACGCTCCCCCGGGCGGTAGGAATGAATCACAAAGGGCCCCGTGCCGACGATCTGCTCCGGCGATTGAATCGCCGTCTGAGTCGACCACTGCTTTGTAAAGCTGCCATCCTCGAAAGCATCGAATAATTTGTGCTTGGGCAAAATAGGCTGACTAATATCGTAGAGGAAGGGCGCATAAACCGTGGGTAAATCAAAGCGCACGGTGTGGGTATCAATCTTAGTGTAGCGCAACTTTTTGCCGTCGATGTGATACTGTTGATAGTAGCGCGATGGATATTTTGGGCGCATCCTCCCCATATCCGGATCCTCCACCTCAGTCAGAATACAATCGAAGGTAAAGATCACATCGTCCGCCGTGAAAGCTTCACCATCGCTCCAACGCAAACCACGCCGCAAGTGAAAGGTGTAGGACTGCATGTCCTCGCTCACCTCCCAGGACTTGGCCAGAGCAGGCACAAATTCTTCCTTGCGGGGGTCATACTCAATCAGACTGGAAAGAATGCGCTGATGGACCATGCTCGTGGCCAAATTATTCGGTACTTGCGGATTGAAGGTGGTCGGCTGAGTCGTCTCCGTCAGCACAAAAATGCCACCATATTCGCCCGGCTCCGCTTCCGTCACCAGCGCATCCTCCGGCAGTGGATGCAGCCCACGCTCAATCGCCGGTGGTTCCCCGCAACCTGCCAAATAGAGCCCGATCACCACAAAGGACCACGGAATAGCAAATCTGATTTGGGAGCGGATGCGCATAAAAACCACAACCAAAGCCCTACCCGTACTTTATTCAATGCTTTTTCAGTCTTTTCACCCGTCAATCTTGCCAGAATCCAAACAAGTGCCACATCTCCCAACCGTAGCGTCTGCGCTTGCGCAGGCCCACCGAACCTCGGCAAGCCGATCATACGTAAGCGCGAGCAACCGTCTGCGCTCTACGAGCTACGCCGAGTCAAGAGCTCGCACGCCACACCCCTCAACCGTAGCAGGCCCCCACCGAACACCGACAACCCGAGCAATACGCAAAATAATCACGGCACATTTGAATCGACTCCAACTGCAAAACCAAAAAACTCAAACTGTGGAAAACTGGTCGCATATAGGTGCCGATAAACTGCGGAAGGGTCGCGTTTCCATCCCCTTCGCCCGGTATTTCACTACCTTATGTGTGAAAAATCGCATCCCCCGACTCACCAAAGGCGGAATACCGCATTCGCTTCGCCAAGCGCTGCTGGAACTTCACTCCGACAAAGACATCGAATTCATTTGTTCCACCGTAATGCCAGATCATTCCCACCTCCTCTATCGCCTGGGAGACCGCTTAACCCTTAGCCAGGTTCAGGCAAAATTAAAATCAAAGACGAACGCATTTCTAGCGCAGGAAGGAATCGAATGGCAACGAAACTACTTCGACCACTACCTCAGGAACAAAATACCGATGGATCGTTTTGCACGTTATATTTTCCTAAATCCCTATCAGAAAGAATTGCTAAAAACAACGCAGGCATGGCCCCATTGGCTTGTCAATCGAGAGCGCCGACCTGAGTTTATGGAACATTTATATAACGGAAATCTCCCGCCGACGCAGTGGCTTTGCTGCTCCGATTCTGATCAGATGAGGACCTTCAAACCCCTTTACCGTAGCGTCTGCGCTTGCGAAGGCCCATCGAACCTCGGCAACCCGATCATACGTAAGCGCGAGCAAGCTCGCACGCCACACCCCTCAAACGTAGCGTCTGCGCTTGCGCAGGCCCCCACCGAGCCCCAGCCCCGAGCAAACCCCACAAATTTCACCCACACTTGAAACTTTCCATTCCTATTCTACGATGTAGTTTAAACATACCCTATGCCTCCACCCCCGCCCCATCCCAGCACCTTTCCAGTCAAAGACGCCTGGAAGCCCTTGCCCCTCGGTTTCTGGCAAATCGAGGAAGCCCAACACTGGCTTCGCCGGGTCAGCTTCTCGGCTACACCGGAAGCAGTCACCGCCGCGTTGAGGCAATCGCCCAAAGATTGCTGGCAAGAAGCCTTCCGCCCCGGTGCGGCCATGACCAAATCTGAAAAGCTCGCCGAATTTGAGGCGAGCGTGCACGCTCGTCACCGCGAGATTTATCAAGGCGATTACGAGCCCAGAGAAAGACAACGTATGCGACAGGCACTGCGCCGTGAGGACAACGCGCTCTTTCGACAATACGCCATGGATTGGTTTCACTATGCGCGCCAGCCCGAGAACAGTGCGCGGGAGAAATTTGTCGTCTTCCTACAAGACGTGTTTGTGGTCGAACGCACCACCGTGCAGGAAAGCTATGCGCTCTTTAATCTGCAACAGACCCTCCGCACCGCTTATCCCGGCAGCTACCCCGAGCTTTGCAAACAAGTCAGCAAAGACCCGGCCATGGTGCGCTATCTCGACCTGGTTCGGAACACCGCGCGCCGGCCCAACGAGAACTTTGCCCGCGAGCT
The DNA here is from genome assembly GCA_007692545.1 of Puniceicoccaceae bacterium. GTDB lineage: Bacteria > Verrucomicrobiota > Verrucomicrobiia > Opitutales > Coraliomargaritaceae > Thalassobacterium. The sequence continues at coordinate 12,928 of REBV01000175.1, read as the reverse complement.
CTTCGAGCTCTTTACCCTCGGCGAGGGCAACTACAGCGAGGCCGACATTAAGGAAGCCACCCGCGCATTTACCGGCTACCGACTGAAAGACCGCACCGAGTTTTTCCTGCAGCGAAACCTGCATGATGCTGGGCGGAAGACCGTCTTCGGGGAATCCGGCCGCTGGGATGGTGATGATGTGATCGACATCACCTTCCGCCAACCTGCTGCCAAAACCTTCCTCACCCGCGAACTGATCAAATTCTACCTGACCGACCAAACCGTGCCCGAGCCCTACATAGAGGCACTCGGCGAGCAATGGGCTCACCACAACTTCAGCTTGAGCTACCTGTGCGAGACCTTTTTTCAAAGCCGCCTCTTTTTCCACCCAGCCTACCGGGGGAACCTGGTCAAAAGCCCGATCCACTTCTACCTCGGTCTTTGCCAGGATCTGCGGCTCGATGTAGCCCCCTTCCAAAGCCGCGTTCTCCGCAGCATGGACATTATGGGCCAATCCTTTTACGATCCGCCCAACGTCCGTGGCTGGCTCTATGGCGAGCACTGGATCAATTCCACCACCATCAGTGGTCGTCGCCAACTGGTCGATTACCTGTTCGCCACGCTTAATGAAGACGCGCTCAACGCCAACGAACAAGGTGCACTCAAACAAGCCCGTGAAGCCGGCTTAGGCGACTTCCTCGTCAGCCCGGAACGACTCCAACAAGTCGCCGAGACCGAGGCCGAAGACCTCGCCGCCCACTTGACCACCTATTTTATCACCGCCCCCTATCGCCCCGCCTACCAGCCCATCCTGGCTGAAATCATCGGGGACAACAAACGCCCCCGAGCCCTCGCGCGCATCCGCCACGCTATGATCGCCCTACTTCAATCCCCCGCCTACAATTTGTGCTAGCGCACAGTTTTCCAGCTTTCAGTTATCCCGCATCCCGTATCCCGTATCCCGCATCCCGTATCCCGCATGAACCACCTTCCCCTCACCCGCCGCGAATTCATCCGGGGCGGCGCTGGCCTCGGCTTTCTGGCCTTTAGCGGCGCGGCACCCGCCTTTCTGGCCCGCAGTGCCCTGGCGCAGACCCCCGCCCCCGAGCGCGACCGCAGCATTCTCGTCATCATCCAACTAGCCGGAGGCAACGACGGGCTGAACACCGTCGTCCCGTTCACCGACGACCGCTACTACAAACTCCGCCCCACCCTTGGTCTGCGCGAAGGCCTCCTCCCCATCAACGACGACCTCGCCCTCCACCCCGCCTGCCAGCCCCTGCACCAACTCTACGATGCAGGCCAGCTCTCGATTGTGCAAAACGTCGGCTACCCCAACCCCAACCGCAGCCACTTCCGTTCCACCGAAATCTGGGAAACCGGCAGCGATAGTGATACCTCCCTGCGCGAAGGCTGGCTCGGGCGCTACTTTGACAACAGCTGCGCGGGCAGCCCCCAGGACGACATCGACCGCGACCCCTGCGCGATACATCTGGGCGACATCGTGCCCCAAAGCTACCTCTCGCAGCAGCCGCACTCGCTCTTCGGCATGCGCCACACCGGGCGGATCAACCGAGGGCAGGACCCCGCCGATCTCGCCTACGAGAAACTCCTTCAGGCCGACCACATCGAGGGCAACGCCAGCTACCTGCAGCACACCATGATGAATACCCTCGTGACCGAGCGTCGGGTCGAGCGGATCATCAGGGGATATAAGGCCCAGACTGCCTACCCCGGCACCCGCCTGGCCCAGTCACTCAAGCGCGTCGCCGCCCTCATCCACGCCGACCTCGAAACCCGCGTTTACTTCGTCTCCCAGGGCGGCTACGACACCCACGCCAACCAGCTCTTCAATCATCAGCGCCTGCTGACCGAGCTCTCCAACGCCATGCAGGCCTTCCAAAAAGACCTCACCCAGCACCGGAAAGACGACCAGGTCCTGACGATGACCTTCTCCGAGTTCGGCCGCCGCCCCGCCGAAAATGGCAGCGCCGGCACCGACCACGGCACCGCCGCCCCCCTATTTGTCATGGGCTCCAAAGTCAAGGGAGGCCTACTGGGGCAGGCCCCCGAACTCGTCTCCGACCCGAAGGACGACCTCCAATACTCAACCGACTTCCGCAGCATCTACGGCAGCGTCCTCGACAAATGGCTCGAAGCCGACTCCCGCAAAATCCTCGGGCAAAGCTTCGACCACGTGCCTTTTGTCTGATCTCTAAAGCTGCACGCTGCATTGCTTGCCGAATATCTAAACCTAACGGGCGACTAGGCTAAAGTGACACTAACTTAAGGTTAAAGTTACTGCCATTAGCCAGCCTAATTTAAAGCTCGCCTATGGCTTGTTCGCGGTCATTTTCTTATGGCGAATATTAGAAACTATGAGAAATGCAATTTGTCTTGTCGGCTCAATCCTGGCAATCACTGCTTCAGCCAGTGGTGAAACTTCCAGTATTGTGGGGTCCTACTACATCGCCAACCCGGAGGAACCAACACACGACAACGTGGTTTTCGTTTTTCTACCTAACGGAGAATATTTCTTCGCTCAGGACGGCGATCCCAACGTAGATCCCAACGGTCAGGACGGCATCGAGCGAGGCACCTACACCTGGGACCCGGAGACTGGTGACTTCTTTGTCACCACCCTGGTCAATACCTCCGGCCAGTGGGGGCTTTCTGATGACATATCCGGAGCTACCGGGATTCGGGTGGCGGTCGATGAGGCATCGCTCACCTTCATTTTTCCTGACGACGATACGTTCACCCTCGCCCGAGTCATTGAGTCCGCCGAAAACCCACTGCTAGGCGGATGGTGGGTAGAAGGCTCTGGTTCCGGTCTGGCCGGAGACGCTGGCGGCACGGCAGTGGTCGTTTTTCTCCAGGATGGCATTTTTTATATGGCTCAGGATGGTGATTCGATTGCCGACCCGAACGGGCAGGACGGCATGGAGCGCGGCACCTATACCTGGGATCCCAGCACAGGCGCTTTTTCGGTCAACGTGATTACGGATACCAATGGAGAATGGGGCTTCTCTCACATGGGCCCGGATCCGGCCATTACCGTTTGGGCCGACAGCAGTCGTATGCGATTGGACCCAGACGAAGGCGAGGACGACTTTAACATTTTTCGACGGGTGATGAAGGGGCCCAGTGCGGGCATCATCGGGACCTACTACATTGCCGAACCGGAGGAGCCGACACACGACAACGTGGCCTTTGTCTTCCTGCCAAATGGGGAATATCTCTTTGCCCAGGACGGCGATGTCGAAGTAGATCCCAACGGGCAAGACGGTATGGAGCGAGGCACCTACACCTGGGATCGGGAGACTGGCGACTTCTTTGTTAACACCCTGGTCAATACCTCCGGCGGGTGGGGGCTATCCAGCGACACCTCGGGGAAGCCGAATATCCGAGTTAGGTTGAATGCCACGTCGTTCACCTTTATGTTTCCCAACGGTGAAGAATTCACGCTCGCCCGGGTCATCTCCTCGGCGGCGAATCCACTGGTGGGTGGATGGTGGTTGGACGGCGCAGATGCCGGAGACGATGGCGGCGCGGCGTTTATCGTATTTCTGGCCGATGGCATTTTCTATATGGCTCAAGATGGTGATTCGGACACTGATCCGAGTGGGCAGGACGGGATGGAGCGAGGCACCTACACCTGGGATGCCGAAACTGGTACTTTTTCGGTGAACGTGATCACGGATACCAATGGCCAGTGGGGCCTTTCTCACCTGGGCCCGAACCCGACGATTACTATGGCACCCGACGGCAACCACTTCCAATTGGATCCAGATGAGGGTGAAGACGACGTTGTTATCTTGCGTCGTGTCATCGGCGGCGCTCAGGTGCTGTCCACTTGGTCGGACGAGCTTGGACTCTCCGGCTCCGACGCTGAGCCTGAAGCGCGTCCATTTTCCGATGGTTTGCCAAATCTGGTACGCTATGCGCTCGGCCTGAGCGCAAGCCCGGCACCGGAGGAATATCCGTCTTTTGGCCAGAACACGCAGAGCAGCAGCGATAGCTTTTTCTTTGAATACAGCCAGCGGAAGACCCTGGTGGGAGTCGAACTGGTGGTTCAGTCCAGTGTCGATCTCATCATCTGGGAAGATGTCCCCGGGGCCATGGTCAACCCGGTGCCGGGAGACGACCCATTCATTCAGCGCTATTCCGTGGAGATTCCCACCGACATCAACGATAGCGCCTATCTGAGACTTGAGGCGCGGCTCTTGGATTAATTTTTTAAACCCGACTACAACCCAACCAGTGGCTGCGGAGAGAGCCATCAGTCATGAATCAGATAAAACACCTCATCCGGGCACTGCTGCTGTCTGTTATATTAATTTGCCCGCTCTTGGCCCACGACATCGACGGCACCTGGTATCTCAACGGATTCCATAACGAAGTCCATGCGCAAAGCTCTGTGCCAGCGATAACGACTGTCACCGGAACGGCCACGATCAATATTAGCGGGGGCACTATCTCTCTAAATACGAATATGGGTAATTTGACGGAAAGTGAGGGTTTTATCCAGTCGGGAGATACTTACCGGATGAGCTATTTCGACGGCCCCGTAAATGCTCCCTACCGTGTGGTTATTATTCGGGTGATCGATGAGAACACCCTGGCTTTTTCCCGGGCCAATATCGAGCTGGACTCAATACAATTCGGTATCGAAGAAAGCATCGGCATGGCGGGTGTGCTCACCCGGTCACAAATTCCCGAAGTCGATCCTGAGGCATGGACTGGAAGCTTCACCGTCGAAGGCGTCATGCTCAGAGAATTCAATGATGAACGCGAAGGTGTCGACCTGAGAGTGGACGACTCGACCGCAGAAATCAGCGCAAATCCGAATGGCACTTCCTTCTCGGCGATCTTGGAAGATGAGCCCTGGGAGGATAATTTCACGGCCTCCCAGAACACATTGCAGGAGAATATCAATAATTTTTCGGACTACAGGCTTTGGTTCGAAGAATATACCTATCACGATTCCCCGGATGTGGATACGCTGGAAGCGCGTCATGTCCAGACGCGCGAACAGATACGCATGCTGCAAATTGGGGGCGGTAAGATCGCTGCTTTTATAATCTACAATCAAAGGGCCCGGACCATTTCCACATGGCCGGAATACGACGGGCTTAATTATATGAGCAGTTTTGAATACGCCTCTTTCATTCTCGTGCCGGAGGGCATTGCTGTGGTGACTGAAGTGGGAGGGATTGGCAATAATGCGCAAATTATCCGAGAGGGAGAAGTCATGACTCCTTATGTGGGGTTCAGGCTCCTTGATGGTGATTTCATTATCACGGGAGAATCCACATTTATACGGGCTCTTTTTAGTGACGAAACGACGATGACTCTCGGCCCAAACAGTGAATGCGAGGTAGGCCAATTTCCGGCTAACGATGTCGGAATCATTAGACGATTACATGGTTGGCTTAGAGCAAGTATCGCGAAACAATATGCGAGTGGCGAGGCTGTTGAGGTTATAAGGACCAGGACTGCTGGTATAGGCGTCCGTGGTACGGTTTTTGAGACCGAGCACAATGAAGTCAATGGAATTGCTACCACGACATGCACCGTTGAAAGCGGCTTGGTGGAGGTCACCGAATATCTCACCGGAAATGTTACATTGCTCTCTGAGGGAGAGGAGTTGACCTTGTCGTCGGTAATTATCGACACTGAGCCGATGGATACCGTCGTCACCTCGGGTGAACCGGTCGAGTTGAGTGTCACTGTATCGGCTGCAAATCCTAGCTTTCAGTGGTATCAAGGCGAGGGATACGACATGAGCCAACCCATCGCAGGTGCAACCGATGCGACCCTAACGATTCCGGCTGTAACCGCATCGGACGACTACTGGGTGCTGGTTACCTCCGGCCCCTATCAGGGGAAGAGCCGCCTCGCTCATGTTTCACTCGCTGCGGTAGAAGCCAATTTTCAGAATTGGGCAACGACCGCAGGATTATCCGGAGGCGACGCTGCACCGGACGCCATCCCCTTTGGTGACGGTGTATCCAATTTGCTCAAGTATGCTTTCAACATGAATGCCAGCGGCCCGGACAGCTCCTCAATGCTGCCCGGAGGTACCGCAGGACTTCCGGTGTCGGAGCTCGACACTAGCGGCGAAACGCCCGTCTGGCGCGTCGAATTCGTACGCCGCAAGGATGGTGGGCTGATCTATACCCCGGAAAAATCAACGACTTTGGCAGCGGACAGCTTCAGCCCGATGACCGGAACAATGACTGTCGACGATCTCGACGCTGACTGGGAGCGGGTGGTGATCACAGAGCCCTATGACCCCATCGCCAATCCGAGTTATTTCAGCCGCCTCAAAGTGGAAATTACGGGAGATTGATCCAGGCTGACAAACAACAATCTAACTAACACACAGGTAATATATAATGATGGCCCTTAACAAGGGTGACCCGCATAATTGGCGCGTGAGTATCGAATAATCCTCAATTCAACAATCTCAAAATGATGAATACGAGCCCCACCCGACTACTTACCATCCCGCTTGGCCTGAGCCCGCTTTCCACGGGCTGAAACGTGTCCTTTGACACGCGAGGTCAGGCCACTGGCAGCGATTCTGGGGTCTTTTGTGTTTTGATCGGTCGCGGCCGCCTTGGAGCGGACGCTTGCTTGATCATTCGGGACTTGGGCGGACGATTTTTTTGGGGGTCTGGAAGGCATAGTTAAATCCTAGCCGGAGCTATGATGACCACAAGCAGAATCATCTTCATTTTTGCTGTTTGTTCGGATGTGGATGTCAAAGTTCGCCGAGAAGTTGGTAGACCTCGGCCGCTCGTGCACCAACCGCGAGGCGGACCAGATACTTTAAGAAATGTTGACTTCGCTCTTTTTAAACTATACCAATTCTATCAACATTAAATAAAAGATGAATTTAACACGCAAAGGCGAATACGCATTACGCTCCTTAATCAAGCTGGGCTTGGCTCAGGAATTGGGCAAGCCCCACTTGAATGTGACCGATCTGGCGGAAAGCGAAAAACTACCGCTCAAGTTTCTCGAGCAGGTCTTGTATGCACTGCGCACGGGTGGCTTTATCGAAACCAAGCGCGGCAAGTATGGGGGCTACTTCCTGGCTAAGCCGATGGACGAAATGCGCATCGGCGACATTGTCCGGCACATTGACGGCAAGCTGGCTCCGATCGCCTGCGCCAGCCAGACCGCCTACGAAAAATGTACCTGCCCGGACGAAGAGCATTGCGGTTTGCGCATGCTGATGATCGATGTGCGCAACGCCATCTCCAACATTCTCGACCGCTACACCCTAGCCAACCTGGTCGAAGTCACACTCCGCAAGATCCTCCGCGACGGCATTGACCTAAACTTTGGCAAAAATTCGGACCCGGCAGCTGAAGCGACCATTCGCGAGGCGGCGGCGTTTAATCCGGTCGACCCCAATGGCGGGTTTCTGGCTGAACTCAGTAATCACCAGCAGAGCTGACACGAACTGACATGAGCTGGATCGAACAGATTGCCAGGCGAATTCCCCTGCGGGAAAATGTGGCCCTTTACCGCAAGCGCTTCGTCATCGTCTTTTTGATCATCTTTGCCTTGCTTGCTTGGCAGCTCAAAAGGCAGTTGGATTCCCGCCCGCCGGAAGTCTTACTGAATTTGGTCTTGGATGCATTCAAGCCGGCCTTGATTGAGTTGGACAGAGTTTGGAGCACGCCCGACCGCCGAGTGGCTTCCACCTTTGCAGGGTCGATTCATCAAACGGCAGCTCTGGCACAAGGCTTGGTGGCTGATACGATTTGCGTCTCTTCCCCCGGGGAATTGGATTATTTAAGCCAGGCCCAAATCGGGTTGGTGGCTCCCGATTGGCGTTTACGTTTTCCGGAAAACAGCTCTCCCTTCACTTCCAGCATAGTCTTTCTGGTACGTCGATCCGCCGCGGGCGAGATACAGGATTGGCCCGACCTTTTCCAGGCAAACCGCCGCATTGCGGTGCCGGACCCGCATATCAGCGGTGCCGGGCAGTACGCCTACCTCGCCCTAATTCACTACACCGAGCAGAGCGTCGGTTCCTATCCGCTGAAAATAGCCGAGTCCCTGCGCCCCATCCAATTTCTTCCCTATGCTGCCTCGCGCAGCTCGGAAGTCTTTCTCCGGGACACACAATACGACGCACTGCTGACCTGGGAGAGCGAAGCCCAGCGAATCCTGAGCGAGCCCGACAACTCAGATTTCGTCATCGTTTATCCCAGCTTCAGCTTGCAAATTGAAGTGGTCGTGGCGATTGCCGAGGCTCAAGTCGAACGCCGAGGTACCCGCGAGGCCGCCGAAGATTACCTCCGCTTCTTTTTCAGCCCTGAAGGACAGCGAATCATCGAAACTGCTGGCTTCCGGCCACGTGATGCCCTCTACAATGCGACACGCCCGCCTCCACCCAGTACACTGCACACGGTTGAAGCCCTTTTCGGTAGTTGGCAGCAAGCCCGGGAACTGCACCTCAGTCCGAATGGCAGCCTCGCCCGTTTACTCGCCTACCGGCAAGCCCGCAGCGGCGGGACTGAGTAATTCGCTTAAAAACCAGTATTTTATATAGAACATTCACGCTTATGACTTGGGAAATTGCCTTCACACTCACGCTGATCGTCGTCCTGCTGGCCGCTTTTATTTGGGAGAAAATCCCCACCGAGCTTACCGCCATGACCGCCTTCGCCCTGCTGCTGGTGCTGGGCTTATTGCCTTCGACCGACGCCATGGCGGTTTTTGCCAATGCGGGCCCCATCGCCGTTGCGGCCATGTTTATCCTGAGCGCCGCGCTGGAGAAATGCGGCGCGATCGATCTGGTCGCCAACGCGCTGACCCGTCTGCCCAAGCTCAAACTAGTCTTCGTCTTGCCGCCACTCATTCTGGTGGTGGCTGTTATTTCCGCCTTTATTAATAACACGCCGGTCGTGGTGGTCTTCCTGCCCGTCGTGCTCAGCCTGGCCCGGCGGATGGAGATTCCGGCTTCCAAGCTCCTCATCCCCCTCTCCTTCGCCTCCATTTTCGGTGGCTCCTGCACACTCGTCGGCACCAGCACCAACATCATCGTCAGCTCCATCGCCACCGACCGGGGCTACGAGCCTTTCGGAATGTTTGAATTGGCGGCAATCGGTGTGCCACTGCTGATTGTCGGCACCCTCTACCTCACTTTCCTCGGGCCCAAACTTCTGCCCGTCCGCGAGACTATCTCCTCCATCCTCAGCGAGGCCGAGCGCCGCGAATATATCCTGGAAGCCTTCATCAAGCCAGACTCAGCCGAGATCGGGCATAGCGTGCGCGAGACGACCTTCGGTAAAGTTAAGCGCCTCAACGTGATCGAAATTCTTCGCGGTGGCGTCCGGCTGCGGGGGGATCTGATGGAGGCCCGACTGGAGGCCGGCGACCGCCTGCTGCTGGGGCTCTCTCCCAGCGCTCTGGCCAAAGCCCAGGATTCCGACAGCCTGGAACTTCGTGACATTCTCGGCGAGGGGCTGGCACAGATCAGTCTCTCCGAAGGTGTCATCGTCGAAGCCGTCATCGGCCCCGACTCCAACCTCGACGGCAAAATGCTCGCCAGCATGAACTTCCGCCAGCGCTACCGCATGGTGCCCCTGGCCGTGCACCGCCGGGGTGAAAACCTGCGCGCCGATTTCGACCGGATCCCTCTGGCTCATGGAGATATCCTGCTCCTGCTCGGCACCTCCGAAGCGATTGATCAGCTCAGCGACAGCGAGGACTTGCTGATTCTCAACCGGCCACCCGTCATCCTCGAGGCACGCCGCAAAAAGATTCCACTCATCCTGGCGGTCATCGCCGGGGTCATCACCGCCGCCACCACCGGAGTCATGCCCATCGCGCCGGCTGCCATCGTCGGCTGCGTCATTCTGGTGCTGGCCCGCTGCCTCTCGACCAAAGAAGCCTACGACTCCATCCAGTGGCCGATTCTCTTTCTGATTTTCGCTATGCTCGGAGTCGGTGCCGCGATGGAACACACCGGCACCTCCGCCTGGTTGGCCAGCCAACTTGTCGGCCAGGTTGAAAGCTTCGTGGCTGAAGCGTGGCGGCCGCTCGCACTCCTGGCAGGGATCTATCTCCTCACGTCCACCTTGACCGAGGTCTTGTCCAATAATGCCGCCGCTGTGCTTCTCTCCGGTCTGGCCATCGGCATCGCAGAATCCATGCAGATCGACCCCCGGCCCTTCCTGGTAGCGATCGCGATGGCTGCCTCCGCTAGTTTTGCCACCCCGATCGGCTACCAGACCAACACCTATGTCTATGGCGTCGGTGGCTACCGTTTCACAGATTTCGCAAAAATCGGCATCCCGCTCAACCTCATCGCCTTCGTCATTACCATGCTCGTCGTGCCCAGAGTCTGGGCGTTTTAAACGAATGTCTTTTTTTACGACTTGCATCGCCTAGTATCATTCAATACATATTTATGCATGAGAACAACCATAGATATGCCTGAAGCCCTGATGCAGCGGGTGAAAATCGTTGCGGCCAAGCGCAAAACCACTTTTCGGGCGCTTGTCGTCGATGCGCTGGAACGAACTTTAGATGAGCCCCGGCAGCTTTTTGAACTGGAAGACGCCTCGGTGGGTACGGAGGAAGCAAACACCGTCAGCAACGATACTATCAATCAATGGATCGACACTCAACGCGAGAGCCACTTCAACCCGTGATCGCGCTTGATACAAACATCCTCGTGCATGCCCACCGAAGGGACGCGAGTCTGCACAAATCTGCCCAAGGCGAAGTTAAGAAAATCGCGGAATCGATCAACCCCTGGGCCATTTGCTACCATAGCTTGATCGAGTTCTACGGTATCGTCACACATCCAAAGATTTGGAAAGCCCCGTCCTCCCCGCAGCAAGCTTTCCGCCAGATTCAGGCATGGCGTGCGGCTCCCAGCCTGCGTGTCCTACACGATTCTGCAGATAGTCTGGAGCAACTACAAAGGCTCGTCATCAAAGCTGAAGTTCATGGTGCGCTCGTACACGATGCGCGGATCGCCGCCTGCTGCCTCAGTCATGGCATCAGCGAACTCTGGACAGTTGACAGGGATTTCAGCCGCTTCCCCGCTTTAAAAACCCGGAATCCACTCGTGCGCTAAGAATCACTTCCCTGACTATTTCATTGACAAAGTCTGATTTAAGCTGATTATGGACTCATGAAATTCAGTGTCGAAATGGAAGAAAGCACTCTCGAAAAGATCATGCTCGCCACGGGTATTTCGAAGAAGGGTCCCGCCGTGGCCAAGGCAGCCACCGAGTATCTGCGGCGTGCCATGGCTAAAGAATTCGCTACCATGGTGATGGAAGGTAAGTTTGAGGACTACCCTCTGACCAACGACGAAATCGAACAGTCCGACCGCTAGCTCGGAAGTGTTAGAACCATGGTTCTGATTGATACCAGCGCGTGGATTGAGTTTTTCCGGCGGGACGGCGACCCGGCAGTCAAACTGGCCATGCAAGCCCTCATTGAAGCGCTCGAAGCCACACTCTGCGGTCCGGTCGAGATGGAGTTTCTGGGGGGTGCACTCCCGCACGAACGCCGCCGCATCCAGAGCCGCTTTGATATTCTCCCCTACCTGAGCAACGATCAAAAAATCTGGCGGCAAGCGGCCACCCACTACGCGACACTGCGCAGCCAAGGCATCACGGTGCCCTGGAACGATGTGCTTGTGGCCACGCTGGCCCTGCACCATAACTACCGGACCTACGCCGTCGACCGACATTTCGAGATCATGGCGACGCACTTAGGTCTGCGCCTTTACACTCCCGGCTACAACGGTGCCTTCGAACCGGAGAGTTAAGAGGTATTCCGTATCCCGCCCAGCAAACAATACTTATCCGAAGAGTTATTTTCCTGATTATTCTATTATGTACCCAATGGGAAAATAGGCCTCAGTTTGACATTGTGCATGAGATGGAAAACGCTAAAGTCTTTGATGTGAGAATACGAGTGCATACCAGTATTTCCCAGGCTTTGTTCGTCCTGATCGGCGTGCTGGCCCCGGGCTTGTACGCACAAGATGTTGCTGTTCCGCTTACCTCGCTGCAAATCACAGAAACACAGCTAAATTCAATTGTTGCCGAGGCTTATTCATTACTGGAAGCTGGCGATCAAACAGGTGCGCTGGAGCGATTTCAGTCGGCCCTTCAGAAGAACGAACACGATTTATCGGCACGTCTCGGAGAAGCCATGATTTTTGCTGAACAGCGCCGCCATGACGATGCCTTCGCCGCTTTTGATACGATTGTTCAACAGCACCCACGCCATGCTTTCGCTTGGAACGGTCGTGGACTGGCGGCCTTCAACATGGAGAATTTCGACGAAGCGCTGCACTCCTTTGAGCAATCGACAGCGGAGCAGCCCATGAACGGCTTTTTTTACGAATCGCTCGCCTGGACCTTAATGTGCCGAGGAGATTTCCAAGAGGCCGCGCAATCGGCTAAGCAAGCGACGCTCATGTATCAAAAGAACCGGGAAAGTTCTACCTACCCCCTGCTGATCGCCTACTTTTCCTACCTGGAGACCCAAGACCTGGGTAATGCGCAAACAACTCTCCGCTATGCCGGACAAAATAAGCCGCTCAACCAGTGGCCCAGCCCCGTCATCGACTATCTTCAAGGTAAGCTGACCGAGGCAGAACTCATCAGCCACGTCCGCGACACCACTCAGGAAACCGAAGCCCATACCTACATCGCTCTTCACCTGCGCAGTCAGGGCGAAGTTGAACGCTCAAAACGTCACATGGCCTGGGTCGCCCAAAACGGTGACCCACGCGTATTCGAGTTTACCCTGGCGCGTGCTTTTAACCTACAAGAGGGTGTCGCTCTGCTGTCTCGTTAAACTGTCTCGCTAGCACTTACAATGAAGCTAAACTGCGGGCGAATCCTGACTTCAGTGGTCATCTTGACCCTAAGCGGCAGCTTTCTGGTGGCCG
>REBV01000135.1 GCA_007692545.1 Puniceicoccaceae bacterium | reverse complement strand
CTATGCTCCACCAGCCTTCGCCAAGGCTTCGGCTGGCAAGCCGGGGCCTTGGCGAAGGCTGCCCGCCGTAGCCTTGGCGACATGTCCGCCGTAGCTCACAGAGCGAAGGAGGAAGGAGGGCTTGGCCATAAATACCAAATAGAGATGCATTACGTTCAAAAGGTGGTTGATTCCTGCCCTCGCATGAACTTGATGGTTCTATTATGTCACAAGTTCGTGTTCGCTTTGCTCCCAGTCCGACTGGTTTCTTTCACATTGGTAGTGCCCGCACGGCCCTCTTTAATTGGCTCTATGCGCGCCACACCGGGGGCACCTTTGTGCTGCGGATCGAAGATACCGACCAGGCCCGCAATACCGACGAGGCGCTCCGAGTCCTGCTGGATGGCATGCGCTGGCTGGGGCTTGACTGGGATGAGGGCCCCGACGTGGGAGGCGACTACGGTCCCTACTTTCAAAGCCAACGCCAGGAAATCTATGACACCTACTTGAAAAAGCTCCAAGAGGCTGGACGCACCTACGAAAAAGACGGTGCCCTCTGGTTTAAGCTGGAAGGCGAGCGCTACACCGCCTATGACGAATTCCTCAAGGCTGAAGTCGAAAAGGTGAAAGCTGCTCCGGTAGTGATTGACGATGCTGTGCGCGGACGCGTGGAGCGCGCTGAGGAGCGGGACTTCGTAATCGTGCGCAAAGACGGCAATCCGGTCTTTCACTTTGTCAACGTGGTGGACGATATCGCGATGCAGATCACCCACGTGATCCGGGGGGAGGATCACCTGTCGAATACGAGCAAGCACGTCGAACTCTTTAAAGCCTTTGGCGTCGAGCCGCCCAAATTTGCCCACATTCCACTCATCCTCAAGGAGGAGGGGTCCGGAAAAATGAGCAAACGGGATAAGGGCGCTCTGATTGAAGAATACGAGTCGCGCGGCTTTCTGGCTGCCGCTGTGCGCAATTATATTTCCCTGCTGGGCTGGAACCCCAAGGACGAGCGCGAGAAGCTGGACATCGGCGAGATCATCGAGCTGTTTGATTTTCCCGGGATTAACAAGGGAAATTCCCGCTTCGATGAAAAGAAGCTGACGGCCCTGAATGCCGAATACCTGCGCGAACTCAATATCGAGAGCTTCACCTTCCTGGCCCGCCCGCTCTTGCATCAGGCCGGTGTGATCAGTGAAACGGTTGATGAAGACTACCTGCAGGCCGTCCTGACCCTCTGCCAGCCGAAAGCTCGCTCACTCGACACCTTGTCGGAGCTCTGCGGCTACTTTTTCATGGATGATTACGTCATGGACGCAAAAACCGGCGAAAAGATCGCCAAGAAATCGGACCCGCAGGCACTCCTGGCGGAAATACTGCTGCTGCTGGAAAAGATTGAGCCATTTACCGCCGACTCATTGAAAGCATCCCTTGAAGCACATGCTGAAAACCAGGGGCAAAAGGTCTTCGCCTACTTCCCCGCCCTGCGTTATGCGACCAGCGGCCAGGGCGGTGGCCCTGACTTGCTGCCGATGCTGGAAGTGATGGGGCGCGAACGGGTGATTCAGCGGATTCGGCGGTTTGTCGGTGCCAGTTGACGATTCAAAAAATATCGTTTGTCACAGTTTCCTAAAACGAATCCTTGCATTCGGTCGGCGAGCTGTTTTCTTCCTCTGATAGTTTAAATATGTGCCCAGATGGCGGAATTGGCAGACGCGCTAGACTCAAAATCTGGTTCCTTCGGGAGTGTGGGTTCGACCCCCACTCTGGGTACCATCTTTAAATCTCAATATAGATCGGGGGTCTCACCTTCGGTGGTCCGGTTCGCTACGCGCCCGGTCTTGTCGGCCTTCGGCCTCGGAACGACCCCCACTCTGGCTACCATCTTTATCCAAAAAAAGCCCCCCGGATGACCGGGGGGCTTTGTTTTGGAATCATTTATTCGGCTGTTTGGCCGGGGGCACTTACATCATGCCACCCATGCCGCCCATGCCACCCATGCCGCCCATATCAGGCATGCCGCCGCCAGAACCCTTTTCTTCGGGCTCATCGGTGATCATGCACTCAGTGGTGAGCAACATACCGGCAACCGAACCGGCATTTTGCAATGCGGTGCGAGTCACCATGGCCGGGTCAACAATGCCAGCTTCGAGCAGGTCGACGTATTGACCGGTCGCGACGTTGTAGCCCTTGGAGCCTTTGGTCTTTAGCACTTCCGCTACGATCAGAGAGCCTTCGACACCTGCATTGGTGCAGAGTTGGCGCAGAGGCGATTCGATGGCACGACGGACAATCCATGCGCCCAGCGCTTCGTCGCCTTCAAGCTCAGCCGCAGCTTTTTCAATCGATGCAGATGCACGCAGGAGTGCGACACCACCACCGGGCAGGATGCCTTCTTCCACGGCTGCACGTGTGGCGTGCAGGGCGTCGTCGACGCGGTCCTTCTTCTCCTTCATTTCGGGCTCGGTTTGTGCACCGACGTTGATCACAGCAACCCCACCGGCGATCTTGGCCAGACGCTCCTGGAGCTTCTCGCGATCATAATCGGAGGTGGTTTCTTCAATCTGACGGCGGATTAACTTAACCCGGCCCTGGATGTCGGAGCTCTTGCCCGCACCTTCCACGATGATCGTGCTTTCCTTGCTGATCGAGATACGCTTGGCTTTGCCCAGATCACTGAGCTGGACGTTTTCGAGCTTGATACCAAGATCTTCGGTGATGCAGCGACCACCTGTAAGCACAGCAATATCCTCCAGCATAGCCTTGCGGCGATCGCCGAAACCAGGTGCCTTGACCGCAGCTACGTTGAGCGTGCCACGCAGCTTATTGACAACCAGTGCAGCCAGGGCCTCACCTTCGATGTCTTCAGCGATGATGAGGAGCGGCTTGTTGGTCTTCGCGACACTCTGGAGCAGCGGCAGGATCTCGTTGAGGCTGCTGATCTTTTTCTCGTGGATGAGGACGTGGGCGTCTTCGAAGTTGACCTCCTGGGCTTCTGCATCGGTGCAGAAGTAGGGAGAGAGGTAGCCCTTGTCGAACTGCATGCCCTCGACGACGTCGAGCGATGTTTCGATACCCTTGGCTTCCTCAACCGTGATGGTGCCATCTTTACCGACACGATCCATGGCATCAGCGATAATGTCGCCGATTTCCTTGTCCCAGTTGGCGGAAACAGTCGCCACTTGGCGGATTTCTTCGCGGTCCTTGACCTTTTTGCTCTGCTTGGCGAAAGACTGAGTTGCCGCAGCCACTGCCTTATCGATACCACGCTTGAGGTAGATCGGATTGGCTCCAGCCGCTACGTTCTTGATACCTTCGCGGTAAATCGCTTCAGCCAGAACGGTTGCGGTGGTGGTGCCATCACCCGCTGAATCAGCCGTCTTCGAAGCGACTTCGCGCACCATTTGTGCACCCATGTTTTCGTAAGGATCCGAGAGATCGATTTCCTTGGCAACGGTTACACCGTCTTTAGTCACCGTCGGTGCTCCGAATTTTTTATCGATCAGCACGTTACGTCCCTTAGGTCCGAGCGTTACTTTCACAGCACGTGAAAGTGTTTCGACACCTTTAAGGATTTTTTTGCGAGCTGCTTCATCAAATAGAATTTGCTTAGCCATAATGAGATATTTTCTGTTATTTTTGTTAAAAGTTTAAGACCAACTGCACTTATGCGATCACGCCGAGAATGCTATCCTCTTCGATCAGGATATATTCGACACCATCGACTTTGACAGGTGTGCCGCCGTATTGAGGCAGCAGGACCTTGTCGCCCTTTTTGACATTGAAAGGAACAGTCTTGCCATTCTCATCCTTCTTGCCTGTGCCCAGGGCGACTACTTCGGCCTCCTGGGATTTTTCCTTAGCCGAATCAGGGATGATGATCCCGCCGCGGACTTGTTCGTCTTCTTCAATGCGTTTCAAGAGAACGCGTTCACCGAGTGGTTTTATTTTCATATTTATTTGTATGTATGGTTTATGGAGATTTGTGGTTTAACAAAAGCAGCACATGCACCGATGGGCGCATGCGCTGCTGTTAAAGTTTATTTCTTGTCGTCATCGACGACTTCGAAGTCGGCATCGACCGCATCGTCATCCTTTTTCTTGGAATCGGACTCGCCAGCTTCACCCTCCGCGCCCGACTGGGCACCTTCAGCTGCTTGCTGGCTGTAGAGATCCTGGGCGAAGGATTGCATCACTTCCATGATCTTTTCCTTCGGAGCCTTCAAAGCATCTGCATCGGACTCCTGGTTTTCGAGCACAGCCTTGGCCTCGGCAATGGCCGCTTCCAGTTCGGTCTTTTTCTCGGCCGGGATCTTATCACCCAGTTCCGAAATCTGCTTCTCCGCCTGGTAAACGATATTGTCGAGTTCATTGCGGGCTTCAACCCGGGCCTTGAGTGCTTCGTCTTCAGCCGCATGGGCTTCTGCTTCGCGCTTCAGCTTCTCAACTTCGTCCTTATCCAAACCGGAGGAGCCGGTGATTGAGATTTTTTGCTCCTTGCCCGTGCCCTGATCTTTCGCACTCACATTCAGAATGCCGTTGGCATCGATATCGAAGGTCACTTCGATCTGAGGCGTGCCGCGAGTGGCCGCCGGAATACCGTCGAGACGGAAATTGCCCAGGATTTTGTTATCCTTGGCCATCGGGCGCTCACCTTGCAGGACTTTGATGTCCACCGCAGTCTGATTGTCCGCATAAGTCGAGAAAGTCTGGCTCTTCTTGGTTGGGATCGTCGTGTTGCGCTCAATCATGGGTGTCGACACTCCGCCAGCCGTCTCTATCGAGAGTGTCAGCGGAGTCACATCGAGTAGCAGCACATCGCGCACATCGCCTTGCAAGACACCGCCTTGAATCGCCGCACCGATCGCCACCACTTCATCCGGATTGACGCCCTTATGCGGGTCTTTTCCGGTGAGGTCTTTCGCAATCGATACAACCTTGGGCGCACGGGTCATCCCGCCGACGAGCACCAACTCGCCAATTTCGTCCGCACTGTGACCGGAATCCTTTAAGCAGTCCTTGAAGGGACCGATCGTGCGCTGGTAGAGACCGTCGCAGATTTGCTCCAGCTTGGAGCGGCTGAGGCTAATGTTCAGGTGCTTGGGGCCCGAACTGTCGGCTGTAATGAAGGGCAGGTTAATATCGGTGTTCTGCGTTGAGGAAAGTGCGATTTTGGCCTTCTCCGCTTCTTCCTTCAGACGCTGCAAAGCCATCTTGTCGGAACGCAGATCAATGCCTTGCTCTTTCTTAAATTCTTCCATCAGGAAATCGATCAGCGCACTGTCCCAGTTGTCACCACCGAGGTGGGTATCACCATTGGTGGCTTTAACTTCAAACACGCCGTCGCCAATTTCCAAAATTGAGATGTCGAAGGTGCCACCACCCAGGTCATACACCGCGATGACTTCATCCTGCCCCTTATCCAGACCGTAAGCCAAAGCAGCTGCCGTGGGCTCATTAATGATACGCTTGACTTCAAGGCCGGCAATCTGGCCAGCGTCTTTAGTTGCTTGGCGTTGCGCATCATTAAAATAGGCAGGCACTGTGATGACCGCCTCGGTCACTTTTTCACCCAGGTAGGCTTCTGCGTCAGCTTTGAGTTTCCCCAGAATCATGGCTGAAATCTGCTCAGGTGCGAATTTCTCAGTTTTACCATTTACCTCGGCCTCAATGTAAGCATCGCCGTTTTTGCCCTCCACCACATTGTAGGGAAGACTCTTCGCCTCTTCCTTTACTTCGGAGAATTTCCGACCGATGAATCGCTTGGCCGAAAAAATCGTGTTATTCGGATTCGTCACTGCCTGCCGCTTGGCCGCTTGGCCAACCAGACGTTCGCCATTCTTGGAGAAAGCGACAACCGACGGCGTGGTGCGTGCACCTTCCGAGTTGGGGATAACGACCGGCTCCCCACCCTCCATGACAGACATGCAGGAGTTCGTCGTTCCGAGATCAATTCCAATTATTTTACCCATGCCAAGCTATCAGCACAGCGGATGCCAAGCCGGAACTTAAGTCATAGGCATTTATTAATCAACGAGATATTAATCTACAAGAATTTTCAAGCCCGCCTGCCCCATAAAAATCAGGGCCATTCTGACTCAGCAATTGTCACAGTTCCGGCCTACTGTCGCAGTTGTGTGACAAATAAGGTCGTGGCAGCGTTGAAGGTTAATCCAATATTCAGCGCTTGTGCCCAAGAAAGCACCGCGCTACGATAAAATACATCGAAGCTACCCCGCGCTTAAAATTGCATGGCGAAATAGGGGCGGCAGAAAGGCCCATCCAACGCCAGCGGGTGGGGACCCGTCTTCGTCCAGTTCACTGAACTACGCCGGGCTTTGCACCCGCGCTCCGTAGGCGGCACCGCTCGCTGATGAAAGTGGTGGCCAGACCCAGAATCGAACTGGGGACACAAGGATTTTCAGTCCTCTGCTCTACCGACTGAGCTATCTGGCCGCACTTAAAGAAGGCGGCATTAAGATAAGACGAATTACACGCGTCAACTGAGTTTTTCACTTTTTTTCATAAAATTCAAACATCTGTTTGTCTTATTCAAATTAACCCGTTTACGTCCCTGTTCAACTTTCCAACGCATTACCGCAGCTCATGTTAAAAAGAATCATTTTCTCCCTCTCACTGTTTGCCTTCATCGGTGTGATTATTGCCTTTATTGTTTTCACCAAACTGGCTCAATTCGGCTCTGGCGACGAAGCCGGGCCGGGTGGTCCGCCACCCGCGACTGTTTCGACGTTTACCGTCGAGCGGCAGGTCTGGGAGCACGGTATTGATGCCGTGGGTACGGTCGAGCCGATCCAGGGGGTGCTGTTGGAGAACGAGGTGGCTGGTGTCGTGCGCTCGATCAATTTTGAGAGCGGCGATAAGATCCAGCAGAATGACGTGCTGGTGCAACTGGACATCCGTGTCGAGCAAGCGCAGCTGCGTGCGGCCAAGTCCGACCTGAGCCTGGCCGAAGTCGAGTTTGAGCGCAACGAGCGCTTGCGCCAGAGCGGCAACATCCCGCAGTCTCAACTCGACCGGGCCAGCGCCGATCTGGAGCGTGCCAAAGCTGAGGTCGAAAATATCGAAGCCATTATTGGCCGTAAGACAATCCGTGCGCCCTTCGATGGTCGTGCCGGTATTCGCCGGATAAACCTGGGGCAGTTCCTCTCCACCGGAGCGGCTATTGTCTCAGTGCAAGCGTTCGACCGGGTGTATATAAATTTTAATCTACCTCAGAAAGACTTGGGGCAAATCACCGATGGTTTGGCCATCGATGTTTCCAGCGACGGGTTTCCGAATGAGACTTTCTCTGGTAAAATCACTGCCATCAGCCCACTCATCGATCCCGTGACTCGATCAGTCGAGATCCAGGGGACGATTGAGAATATCGACGACAAACTCCGCTCAGGTCTATTTGTAAGGGTCCGTGTGAAATTACCGGAAGACGACACAGTGCTCGCCGTCCCAGCCACAGCAATCATCTATGCACCCTACGGCAACAGTGTCTACCGAGTGCTTAAGGACGAAGAAACGGGGGGCCAAGTGGTCAATCAATCTTTTGTCAGAATCGGCCGCCGCTTGGGTGACTTTGTCGCCATTCAGGACGGCATCGAAGCGGGGGATCAGATCGTGTCTGCCGGGGCCTTTAAGCTACGCAACAAGGCACCGGTTCGAGTCGACAACGACTTGGCTCCCAAAGCTGAAACACACCCGACCCCGCCCAACTCGTAGTCCTGCGGGCCGACTGATCGACCTGACACGTCCCCCAAAATTCTCTCATAATCGCCATGCAAAGCGCATTTACTGATATATTTATCAAACGCCCGGTTCTCTCGATCGTGATCAGCCTGATCATCGTCATCGCTGGTCTGCAGGCGATTTCAACGCTCACGATTCGCCAGTATCCGCGCAATGAGAATGCTAAAATCACCATCTCCACCGCCTACATCGGTGCTGACGCTGAGCTGGTGCGCGGATTTATTACGGTGCCGATCGAACGCGCCATCGCCACCGCCGACGGAATCGAATATATCAGTTCGCAAAGCCAGCCTGGCCTATCCCAAATCGAAGTCCGGCTGCGTTTGAATTATGACTCGACCAGGGCGCTGGCCGAGGTCAGCTCGAAGCTGGATGAAGTTCGGGGTGATCTGCCCCCGGAATCCGAAGTGCCGATTATTTCGGTTCAATCGGCCGACAGCGAACGTGCTTCGGCCTATTTGTCCTTCAGCTCAGACATACTCGAGGCCAACGAAATCACCGACTATCTGGTCCGGATCGTGCAGCCTCGACTCACCGCTGTCAGTGGTGTGCAGGAAGCCGAAATCCTGGACGGGCGCACATTTGCCATGCGGATTTGGCTCGACCCGATCCGGATGGCCTCGCTCGGCGTCAGTCCCACCCAAGTGCGGGAGGCACTTGCTGCCAATAACTTCCTCTCCGCCATTGGCCGAACCAAGGGGCAACTTGTTACGGCTAATTTATCGACCGACACCGACCTGAATTCCGTCGAGGACTTTGAACAACTGGTCGTTTACAGCCAAGGTGATCGCTTCGTGCGTATCAAAGATATTGCGACAGTCGAACTGGGCGGCGAGAATTACGAGA
This sequence comes from Puniceicoccaceae bacterium, assembly GCA_007692545.1. Classification (GTDB taxonomy): domain Bacteria; phylum Verrucomicrobiota; class Verrucomicrobiia; order Opitutales; family Coraliomargaritaceae; genus Thalassobacterium. The sequence continues at coordinate 7,009 of REBV01000135.1, read as the reverse complement.
CGGAAGCACGCTTCTCCGGCGAAAAAGCAGTCTTTGTCGGGATCTTCGTGCTGCCCAACGCAAACACAGTCGATGTCATTCGGGGGATACGTGAAGAGCTCGACCACATCCGCGCCGAGCTACCCGACGGCCTGAATGCAGACATCGGCTACGACTCGACCGTTTACATCGAAGAATCGGTCAATGAAGTCACCATAACACTGGTACAGACGCTGATCATTGTGATGTTTGTCATATTTTTGTTCCTGGGCCGGATTCGAAGCATACTGGTGCCCATCATCGCCATCCCGATCTCCCTGATCGGAGCCGTATTTGTCATGCAGTTGCTCGGGTTCACGATCAACCTGCTCACCCTACTGGCCATCGTCCTGGCCGTCGGTGTCGTGGTGGACGATGCCATCATTGTGGTGGAGAATATCGAGCGCCACTTGCGGGAGGGCATGTCCTCGGTCGATGCCGCCATCACAGGTGTGCGCGAATTGATCGGCCCGATTATCGCCACCACCCTCACTCTGGTGGCTGTCTATATCCCGATTGCTTTCCAGGGTGGATTAACTGGCTCCCTCTTTAAAGAATTCGCGTTGACCCTCTCGGGTGCCCTGGTGGTCTCCAGCATCGTGGCGCTGACACTCAGCCCGATGCTCTCCTCCAAAGTCTTAAAAGCAGGGCCGCCGACTGGCCTGGCCAAACGCATCAACGATGGTTTTGAGCGAATCCGCAAACTCTACCGTTCAGTTCTTGCTGTCAGTCTGAGCACCCGCTGGGCCGTCTACACGGCTTGGCTGGTATTGGCTTTTCTGACCATTCCAATGTTTATGCTATCCCCAAAAGAGTTGGCCCCACAAGAAGACCAGGGCGTCATCTTCGGGATTGTCGACGCCCCCGCCAATCACTCGATCGAAGAAACGACCCGCTATGCTGAATCGGCCAACGCGGCCTTCTTCAGTCTGCCGGAGACCAGCTACAGCTTTCAGATCACCTTCCCGAGCATGGGCTTTTCCGGAATGATTCTGAAGCCATGGGGGCAACGCGAACGCTCCACCGCTGAGCTGGTTCCTTTAGTTCAAGCGGAACTGGGGCAGATCAGCGGGATCAGCGTCTTTGCCACCATGCCGGCTTCGCTGCCCGGCGGCTCCAACTTTCCAGTTGAATTTGTCATCGGCTCGACCGATGAGCCGGAGCGTATCCTCGAATTCGCCAACCAGATCCGCAATCGGGCGATTGAGAGCGGTCGCTTCGCTTTCCCTCCGATCATTGACACAAAGATCGACCAGCCGGAGACCAACTTCAAAATTGACCGCGACTTGACCGCCGCGCTCGGCTTGGATCTGCGCGACGTGGGTGCCGACCTCGGTGCTCTGGTTGGGGGCAATTTCGTCAACCGCTTCAACATAGCCGGCCGCAGTTATAAAGTCATCCCACAAATAGAGCGGTCCGGTCGGCTCAACCCCGAACAACTCGAGTCCGTCTACATAACCGGCCCCGAAAATCAGTTGATCCGCTTGAGCACAGTGGCCTCACTGGAAGAATCCGTCCAGCCGAGGTCACTCAACCGGTTCCAACAATTCAATGCAGTCAAATTAAGCGGGGTCTTCATGGGCCCACTCGATCAAGGCCTGGAACTACTGGAGACGGCCGCAGCGGAGATCCTGCCGACTGGTTACCGCGTTGATTACGTCGGCGAATCCCGGCAACTACGGACGGAGGGCAATACATTCCTGGCCGCCTTCGGACTCGCCATCGTCCTCATCTTCCTCTTTCTCGCCGCCCAATTCAACAGCTTCCGCGACCCCTTCATCATCCTCCTCGGCTCTGTTCCGCTGGCGCTGTTTGCCGCACTCATTTTCACCTTTCTGCGCAATATGAATCCGAACATGCCCTTCTGGACCGACGGGTGGACGACCACCCTGAACATCTACTCGCAGGTCGGCCTCGTCACCCTGGTCGGTCTGGTGGCGAAGAACGGCATTCTCATCGTCGAGTTTGCCAACAAACGACAGCTGGCCGGACTCTCCAAGCTAGACGCCATCCGCGAGGCGGCCGAAACCCGCCTGCGCCCCGTCCTGATGACCAGTATTTCAACCATCGCCGGCTATTTCCCCTTGATTCTGGTAACCGGTGCCGGAGCGGGAGCCCGCAGCTCGATCGGCCTGGTGCTGGTCGGCGGCATGACACTCGGCACCTTCTTCACCCTCATTTTTCTGCCCAGCATTTATATGCTGCTGGCAAAGGATCGCCAAGCGGAACACGGGTAAAGCACTTTTTTTGCCGAAAAAGTTTGAACTTAATCAAACTCTCTAGTTTACAGTTTCAGATGGAAGGGAGGAGTGGCTGAGTGGCCGAAAGCGCTTCTTTGCTAAAGAAGTGAACCTCAAAAGGGTTCCGCGGGTTCGAATCCCGCCTCCTCCGCCATTTTTGCCGCAGCAAAAACTAACCACTCGCGTGGCGAGACAGGGATGAGAACTTGTTCGACGGAAGGAGCGAAGCGACTGGAGATGGGGCACCCGAAGTGTGAGGTCTTAATACGAATGGCACTTAGTTAAGCACCTCGGCTACGGCGACGCGCTGAGCGGACCCAACCCTTATATAGGTCACTCGATCCCCTCGTAGGCGATCTGTTTCTCATCGGGCGGTAAACCCGATTGGTCAATCATCTGTCGCGCCAGATCACGATCATATTCACTCACAGCCAAAACCGTGACCAAAACACTCTGATATTTGTAAGTAGGGTCCAGTCACCGACTGGGCATACTTGAAGACCTCCCTGGGTGTGAGCCGTGCTATTTCAGAGACCACTGACAGACGCCCCAGTCGCGGATCTCCGGCTCCGAGAAACTTTCGAGCATCTCCAGGACTTGGATGGGATTGTATTCTCCATACATGCGGGCAAGGTTAGTCATAATCGTGCTGCGGTCCGCCAAATTGGCGTGAGCGCTGGCATGGGCAAAGGCGTCCGCCGGTGCTCGTGAGCGCATCAACCGTTCCTAAAGCCGATGCCAGCGGTGCGACCAAAATTATCGATGCTGACCGTATCTACTGCAGTAATAGAGAGCACCGTCGAACGTGCTTGCGCCAATGATGCCGTAAATAACAAGCGACATATGGTAGCAAGGAATTGCTTATGATCTCTTTTTATCCAGCACACCATAAAAGAAAGTATTCTTTGACAGTCAGGTCAATCAACTGCCTAAATATACATTCTATGTGCGTAGTCGAGCGGGCTGGCCCCGCTCACGGATCTGCGTCAATTCCCAAAAAAACGCTTTCATCAACCATGCCCAAGCAACGAACCCGGACCTCCGACGATTTTGAAATCCGCCCCTCCACTATCGAAGGCGCGGGCCTGGGGCTCTTCGCCAGGGTTCGTATCAGGGAAGAGGAGACCATCGGCTATTACACCGGGTACATCATCAGCGAGAAGGAGTTTTATGATCCGGAGCGCCCCTTCTCTGCTTACGTGCTCTGGGTGTCCCGCAATCACATCATCGTGGGCGAGGGTCCGGAGGCCAACTACACCCGCTACATCAACCACAGCGATACGCCCAACGCCTTCCTCGTCACCTCCAGTCGCTGGAAAACGGCCCGCTTTGAGGCACTCCGCACGATCGAAGCGGGCGAAGAAATCTTTTTTAACTATGGCGAAGACTACTGGGAAGATGAACCTTCGTGATTGAATCCGGAACAATCCCGCTGCATCCTGCACTCATCGATTGATCCCCACTATGCAACTAGACCCTATATACGCCGGCCTCGACGAGCAACAACGCGAAACAATTAACGCGCTCCCCCGCAGCGACCGATTGGTCGAAATCGCTGCACTGCGTAATCTTTCGACCCGTGCCTTGATGCAAGAGCTGGCCGACTTGTCGCAGATCCCGATGATTCAGGACATCGAGTTGATCGAGAACGCCACTGCGCACCTCCCCCTCCGGATGATTCACGAGTATCAGTGTATCCCGATCAAATTGGACCGGCCCGCAGCTGAGCCTCCCGCAGACGAGCCCCCGGCGGACGATGCCCCCCTCGCCCTAGCCACCCTCTGGCCGCCCGACGAAGTCATGGACCGCTGGATCTACGCGGTGAGTGGGCGCAAAGCGCAATGGTTTATGGGCGACCCGGAACAAATCACCGAGACCATCACGCAAAACTTCGGTGTCGGCTCCGGCAGTCTCGACGAATCGGACTTGATCACGGATGTCGCCGAAGCCCATGAAGCCGAGGATGAAGACGCCGCAGTCATCCGCTTCGTCAACGAAGTGGTGCAAAAAGCGGTCAGCGACCGTGCTACCGACATTCACTTCGAGCCTCACCGCGACGAGCTGCAAATCCGCTACCGGATCGATGGGGAGCTGGTGGCGGTGCGGGTGCCGGATAATTTGATCCGCTTCCAGGGTGCTATCATTTCGCGCCTCAAGATCATGGCCAAGCTCAACATTTCGGAGAAACGCCGCCCACAGGACGGCCGTATCTCCTTCGGCGCGGGCAACTCCGAGTTGGACATTCGTATCTCCACCTTCCCCACCATGTATGGCGAGAGCGTCAGCTTGCGGCTGCTCAATCAAAAATCGAGCCCACTCTCCATGCGCGAACTCGGCCTCGCCAGCGACGAAGAAAAAAAGCTGACGCACGCGCTGACGACCCCGCACGGCATCATTCTGGTCACGGGCCCGACCGGCTCGGGTAAATCGACTTCGTTGACCGCTTTCATTCGCTTGATCAATCGACCCGAGCGACGCATTATCACCGTCGAAGACCCCATCGAATACGAGGTGCCCGGCGTCAACCAGACGCAGGTCCACCCCGAGATCGGCCTGACCTTTGCCCAATCGCTTCGCGCTGTGCTACGGCAGGACCCGGATGTCATCATGGTCGGTGAGATCCGCGACCGTGAAACAGCCGACATCGCCATCCGCGCCTCGCTCACGGGTCACTTGGTGCTCAGCACCCTACACACCAACGATGCCCCCGGTGCCCTGACCCGCCTGGTCGATATGGACATCGAGCCCTTCCTGATCGCCTCCTCCGTCGAGATGATCATCGCGCAACGCCTGGTGCGCAGTCTTTGCCAAAAATGTGCCGTCCCCGCCAACTACGAAGAACGGCAGATCGACGCCTTCCTGGCCACCATGCGGATCGACCCCGCAGAAAAGGTGCACGCCCACCTCGCCAAGAGCCCATTGGGCTGCGAGCGCTGCCGCAAGCTCGGTTATCGCGGCCGTGTCGGAGTCTTTGAAATCCTCCGCGTGACCGACGAAATCCACGAGCACATTGTCAAACGCGACTCCGCCCGACTCATCCGCCAAACGGCGATCTCCCAGGGGATGCGGACCCTGATGCAAAGCGGCTGGTCCCACATCCAAGCCGGCACCACCACCTTTGAAGAAGTCATGCGCTACGCCGAACTCGGCAGTGACGAAGATTAGTCGTGGCGTGTCCGCTTGCGGACGCCCCCGTCAGCGTCAGCCTACAGAAACTCCACACACGACCAACCCGACGCCAGCGGGTGAGCAGCGGGTGAGGACACCCGCACTCCGTAAACGCCCTCTAAACACGCTTACCACTACGAATCGCCCGCATCTTGGCCCGCTCCTCGTCAAACTTCGCCCGATTACAATTACAGTGCAGACAAAGCGGCGAATTGTAGAACAATACGAGTTTCTCACCCAGTTTGAGCGGGCGCTGCTGGCCCCGCTCGACCATGCGCAGGGCAGGCCCACAGCTGGGCACAATTGCGCCCAGAGTGTCAAAAAAGACATCGGAAGGGGAACGTTTACGCTTTGGTGAATGACTCATCACAGCTACCTAAAACAGAGTTTTCGGATTTTCCAATCGTCCTCTTCCTTTTTTTTGCACAAACCTGCACCATGTTGATTCGTGTTTTTATTGCCAGCCTGGTGCTCGGCCTGAGTGCTCTGGTTTTGCAGGCGGCTCCACGCGCCGAGCGCATCGAGCTCTATTACGGCATGGCCGAGGGCAACTACCTGATCGGAGACCTCAGCGGGGCCGAACGCGGCATCGAGCAAATACTGCGGCTGAACCCGGATTCGATTTCGGCCCTCAACTTGCTGGCCCGGGTCCGGCTCCAGCAAAAACGACCGCAGGAAGCGCTCGAAATCGCAGATCGTATGATCGCACTCGAGCCGGAAAATCCGGAGCACCCCTTGTTTAAAGCCCTGCTGCTTGGCCAGATGGACCGCCGCGAAGCGGCCACGCAACTCATCGGGCAGGTCCTCGCCGACACCGCTACCGGGAGTGAGCACGCCGCCGCGGCCCGGCAACTCCTCGGCCTGCTCCGCATGGCCGGGGGCGAGTGGGACCAAGCCGCCGCCACCTTTCAGGAGATCTATCTAAACGACCCGGACAGCGCGGAGATCAGCCTGCGCCTAAGTAGCGAAGCCTACCTGGAAAAGGCCCGCTCCGCCCTGCAAGCAGGCGAGCAGGACAAGGCCATCGCCGCCATCGACCAATCCATCGCCCTCTACCGCGATCAGGACGGAAAAGAAGCACTCCAGCGGCGCACCGCCCTCCGCCTGATGCGCGCCCGACTCCTGGCCCAGTTCGGCCGGGTCGATACAGCCATCACCGACCTGCAAGCCCTGACTGGCCAACAGCCGGACAACTTCGAAGCCCTGATCACCCTCGCCTCCCTCTACGCCAGCGTCGACCGGTGGGCATCACTGGAAGGCCTCCTCCCCAGCATCGCGGCCCGCCCCGAACTGCAGGACGTGGCACTCTACCTCGAAGGCCGGGCCGCCCTGGCCAAAAACCGTGTCGGCACAGCCCGGGCAAAATTTGAGGCCGCGATCAACGCCCTGCCGAATGATGCCGACAATCTGCGCCGCTCGCTCTTTTTCTATCGGGGGATCTGCCTGGAAATGCTCGGTCGCCAGGCCGAAGCGGAGGTCTCGATCCTCAACGCTATCGATGCCGGCTTCCGCCCCGAAACCGGCGAAGAGGCCCTCATCTCCAGTCGTACCCTGCTCCGAGCCAAGCGGGCCGAAGAGGCCAT
>REBV01000117.1 GCA_007692545.1 Puniceicoccaceae bacterium | reverse complement strand
CGCCTGCAATGCATGCCTGCAGCACACTTCCCGGTAACGGCTGGGGTGAGAGATTGCGTGCATGGCATTGCAAAATATCCACGCAGGTCTTGTGATCAGAAAACCGCGCCTGTCCCGGCTCGCGACGGATCAAACCGCGTCGCTTACCCAGCAAGACGCTGCTGATCCGGCGCCGGTGATTCTTGAGGCGCTCACAGCGTGAATGGTTGGCGGCGGAAGGTACCGCGCCGCGATCGACAAGGGCCTGGCTGACCCGTCGTTCCTTTGCGCATCGTGAACCCAAACCGCACCGTCCGGCGGGTGGGATTTCATTTTTCCTTTGAGGTACGTTTCGTTCCGTCTGAGTCTGGCGGTTACACGAGTTGTTCTAACATGTCCACTTTGGGCTTTCGCCACCACATTTCCCTTTGCGGCTTGCCAAGTTTCATCAGTTCAGCGACCGTCACGAACCGATAGTCGCCAGCCGATTCAACGAAAACCTGGGTTAAGGCCTCGAGCGCAGGCCCTCGATCCCGGTATCGAACTTCGCGTGCCTTGTATAAGGAATCATGCATCAGTACGATGCTGCCAGGTTTGATCTCCTTCATGAGACGATCTCGGATCGCATCGGGCCCGGCGCCAAAGCAGTCATCGCCTGCAGCATTCCACGTCACTACATCGTACCCCAGCAAATACGCGTCGAGCCTCGTTGCGCGGCTTTGATAGCCATAAGGTGGTCTCAAGATCCTTTTTGGTTGGCTAGGCAGCGCCCTGTGACAGCGTCTGATCTCGCGTAGCCGCGCGGACCTCGAGAGCAGCGGTAGCGCCGTGTGACTCCAGGAGTGATTGCCCAGCAGATGGCCATCACGGATGATTTGGTCGAGTAACTCCGGATGCTCCTCGGCACGCTTGCCTACGACGAAGAACGTTGCGCGCGCCTGGTTTGTCCTTAGAATTTCAAGAAGCTTTGGAGTGAATTCAGGATCGGGTCCATCGTCAAAAGTGAGTGCGACTACCTTTTGATCCGTTCGGACATGCGTGATGGTGCCGAGAAGGCGGCGCCGCGACGCAATGTACGCACTCGTGTGTCGTAATGGGTTCCACATCGTGGTCGTCCTCGTTGATCGGTTGTTTCGTAGGCGGGTTCCTGCTCGTCTGCTTCTCTGAACGCGCGCGGGAGGCCCTCCTAGGCCCTGTCTCCCGCCGGTGGAACACGAAATATTCTCAGATAGCGCACCAGAATGAAAATGGCACCTTTCTGTCGCGGGTGTCCCGCGGACCCCTTTTTTGGGTCGTCGTCGGGCGTGGGGAGTGCCTGGATATCCGATGTGCAGGGTCGCGAGAGACCAGCACCGGATCGATCTGGCACTGTTGCCGTACCGGCAGACCACTGCCATCGTGAGCTACCAGCCTGTTGGGTAAAATAAAGCATGGTTTGCGGTGGGGCCGATATCCAGGCGGGGTTATATTGCCTGTATGAATTATCCGAGAGTATGTTTAATTCCAGAAATGTAGCTTTAAGCTCTGCTCAAAAAGTGTTAGGCTAGATCGAAAAATCGAGGTTCCAAGTGATGATGGTTTTCCGTTTGCAGGTATGAGCCAAGAGGCCTGCTTCCGGGGTGCAATCGAAAACAGGGGGTGTCATGAAAGTTGTTATTCTCGCCGGTGGGCTTGGTACACGTTTGTCAGAGGAAACGACCTTGCGTCCAAAGCCGATGGTGGAGATCGGGGGAAAGCCGATCCTTTGGCACATCATGAAGATCTATTCCGCTCAGGGATTCAACGATTTCATCATATGCCTTGGCTATCGCGGCTACATGATCAAAGAGTATTTCGCCAATTACCCTTTGCATAATTCCGACGTGACGATCGATGTGCTCACCAATGAGGTCACTGTCCACCAGCGACGGGCCGAGCCATGGAAGGTCACCTTGGTGGACACGGGTAGTGATTCGGGGACCGGTGGGCGGTTGCGACGGGTCCGCAATTATCTTGATGACGAGCCCTTTTGTTTTACCTATGGTGATGCGGTAAGTGATATCGACATCGCTTCTTTGGTAAAATTCCACAAGGCGCACGACCGTTTGGTCACTGTCAGTGCGATCCAGCCTCCGTCACGTTACGGCGTGCTGCGCTTCGAAGGTGATAACGTCACCGAGTTTCTTGAAAAACCCGTGGAGAAAGGTGGCTGGATCAACGGCGGCTTCTTCGTCCTGTCTCCTCAAGCGATCGATTATATCGAGACCGATCAGACCCACTGGGAACATGCACCGCTACCGAGGCTTGTCAAGGAGGGTCAGGTCGCCGTTCGGTGTCATGAAGGGTTCTGGCAATGCATGGATACCCTTAGGGACAAGAACTATCTCGAAGGGATCTGGGAGAGCGGGCATGCCCCCTGGAAACTCTGGAAGGGGCATTGACCGGCATGGCGTTGCCCGAGAGTAAACCAATCATCCGTACATGGCACAGGACATGACAGCGAATAACAAGGCATTCTGGCAAGGCAAGCGCGTATTCATAACGGGTCACACCGGTTTCAAGGGCAGTTGGCTCGCGACTTGGTTGCGGCGACTGGGGGCCGACGTGACCGGCTATTCGTTACCTGCACCGACGGTCCCCTCGATGTATGAGGCGGTTCGCGTTGGCGACGGTATTCGCTCGATCGAGGGAGATGTGCGGGATTTTCAGCATCTGGCGGAATGTGTATCGAGATATAAGCCTGAGATCGTCATTCACCTCGCGGCCCAGGCGTGGGTTAAGGCTGGATACGCGGATCCACTGACTACGTATACGACAAACGTGACGGGTACCCTTCATGTGCTCGAGGCGGTGCGCAAGGCCCCCTCGGTTCGTGTGGTGGTTGCGATCACGAGTGACAAATGCTACGAGAATCAGGAGTGGATCTGGGGGTACAGGGAAAACGATCGGATGGGCGGTCACGATCCCTATTCGAGCAGCAAGGGGTGCGCGGAGCTGGTGATTTCGGCGTATCGCGACTCGTATTTCCCCCCTGCCCGGATTGCGGAACATGGCGTGGCCCTGGCCAGTACACGGGCTGGCAACGTGATCGGGGGAGGGGACTGGTCAGCCGACCGGCTTGTGCCGGATGTGATGCGGGCCATCATGGAGCAAATACCGGTGCAGATCCGACGGCCGGCAGCGGTGCGGCCCTGGCAGTTTGTGCTGGAGCCTCTTCGCGGCTATCTCGATCTCGCTGAACGCCTTTGGACAGAGGGCGAAGAGTTCGCGGGCGCCTGGAACTTCGGTCCGGATACGGAACAGATTCAGCCAGTGCAATGGATCGTGGAGCGTCTTTCACGGCAGTGGGGTGAGGGTGCGAGTTGGTCGCTCGACGAGGCAACGCATCCGCACGAGGATCACTTCCTGCGGCTTGACTGCACCAAGGCCA
>REBV01000291.1 GCA_007692545.1 Puniceicoccaceae bacterium | reverse complement strand
GCACGACGTTCCTGATCCAGCGGACGTGATGGCGAACCGTAAGCGACTTGATAAACAGACTTATCAATGCCACCGGGAAAAGCCGCTAACGAGCGCGCCGTAAATGTGCTCGCACAAAAAACGGCATCGGCCAATGCCAACTCCTGGTCTTTGCGCTCCAGCTTGGCCGGCGAGTCACACAAGGCCTCCAAAGTCATCGCCCACTCTGGTTGCAGTGCAGCTTCTTCCTGCTGGATCGTGCGCCCCAGCCGCCAATACGCGATCGGGAGATCATAAGCACAGGGCAACCCAAGACGTGCCGCCGCAGTGAACGACGCGAAAGCACCATCTTCGTATTGATACACACCCGACACGCCTGCACCCGGCAACGCGTTGGCCACCGCACGATCCAAGGACTGATAAACCTGATCCACGCTAGCCCAGCCGGATTCATGGCGCACGAGTTGAGCCAGCCCCAGCTTTGGGGCAAACTGACGGACCAGTTCTCGCCCTGGATGCAAATGGATAAGCTCCGGCGGTAATGCAAAGTGTCGCCTGGCCGATGTCTCCGCCGCAACAGCGGCCAGCAGTTTACCTGTCACCCCGACACCGTCGGCCAAGGTGGTGTGAAATTGACCGAGCAAGCCGTGCCGATGCAACGCATCTGCAACTGCCCGAACGTTGGCATTCCCGGTTGGATGGGAAAGTAGAATCACAAGTTAAAGAATCAGTTGGTTGCCAGTTCCAGAATACGTCGCGCAAATGCAGCCGGGGCATGGCGTTGTAGATGCTCGCGAGCAAGGTTCTGATCGAGCGGATACGGATCTTCCAGTGCCTGATACATGCATTTGGCCAGGGCATGGGCATCGCCATTCGGAAAGGTCGCTCCGCAAGGGCCAATCGCTTCCGGCAGACCGCCCTGATCGGAGCCGATGACCCGGCAGCCGCAGGCAGCACCTTCGAGGGCAACAATCCCAAAGGGCTCTGGCCAGAGCGAAGGGATGACTAACACACTGTGCTCATTTAGGGCTTCCGCGAGTGCTTTGCCCTGCAGCACACCCGCGAAGATTACATTCAGATCAGTCGCTTCAGCTCTCAGCTCCTCTTCTTCGGGTCCCGCTCCGACGATTGTGAGTTGCGCTGCTTCTTGATTGCTGATATCGCGCTGCTGCAAAAGCCGAAACGCTTCGAGTAAAACATGCACCCCTTTGTCGCTGACCAAGCGCCCCACAAAAATGAACGCTCGTTTCCGGTTTACCTCGGGCAGCAGCCGAAAAGTCGCAGCATCATACGGATTTCCCGTGATCGGCGTGTCCGCAGGAAGTGCCTTGGCGACTGCCAGACTGATCGAAAGGTTGCGAAGCCGGTGGGTCGCCCCTTGCTTCAAGTATCCAGCCAAGCCTGGCCGACCGTCCCAAGCCCACAGGTAGGTCTGGTGGAGCACCGCCGTTTGGGTCCCGCAGCCTAGAGCTGGCCAAAGGGAGCGCAGACTAATGTTGTTTTGCAGATACAAGTCCGCCGTCCGCACCTTCTGGCGAAGCTGGTAGGCACTCAGTCGCCGATAGACCGATAAACCCTCCCATTCCGGTTCGCCTGGAGTCTGCGTTACAATTTCCACCGTATGTCCGACACGCGCCCACTCCCGCGCCAGAATTGCAGAGACGGTCTCAATTCCTCCCACCGAGGGAGCGAAAGCGTGACTGGAAATCAATATATTCAAATTGTATGTGCTCCGATGTCTTTAAGAAACTGACTGACAAGCTGCCCGTGCGCATCCCGCTGCGGTGTTTGAACAACAGGATGAAGGAGCTGCTGGAACACGGCCTCTTCCTGCCAAGCCGGAATCAACCCGTCGTGAGACGTTTCGGCAACGGCGAGCCGCGGTGTCCAATCGTTGCGAGGTATCAGCACAGGCAGTCCGTGCTCCCGCATGGTGGCGATACCGCCACTTTTTCCGGCAAGCGCCCACGGCGTTGCGGCTATCCCAAAATCAAGCTGTTGCAAATAGCTCGAAACCGAAGCTGCATCCATTTCGCCCAGGAGAATCCACCGCAGAATGTTATCCGAGCTCCGCTCCAGGGCCTCCCACCGCTGGCGTGCTTCCGGATCCTGCCGACCGGCTAAAAAACAGAGCATTTGCCGTCCTGTGATCTGTGCGAATTTGCGCAGTAAGGCAACGAAGTCCTTGTCAGCGGCACCGGGGTAAAACGTGCCGAAGTAGCCCGTCATCCACAAGGATAACCCTTCATTATGACGTTTGTTCACCCACTGATCAAATTCCGGGGCGACCGAACCAATTTTGCTGACAACCGGAATGTTACCAAAAAGCGGCAGCGATTTTACCTGGGCCGAATGCTCACGCAACCAGCTCGCGTAGGGCGCCGCATGTGTGTGCACACAATCGGCTCGCCATACCCGGAGGATGTCCTGAATGATGCGACACTGCAGCCTCCCGACTATCCGGTTTTTTAAAGTTTCTTCCAGTTGTAATCCGAGAAACAATTCATGAAAAAACACATGCCGCCTTGCCTGAGTGGGCAAACTTTTAAGTAGCCTCACCAGATCCCGGCAAAGGCCACGGGGATGATAGCCGTAGGGCACAAATTGCAGACTCACCCAATCGGGCGCAATCTGATCAACGACTCGCTCCAATTTGGCGGCCTTATTTCTCCAGTGCTCGTCGGCACCACAGCGCCATCGCATATTCGTGCCATCCACACCATCCGCATCCTTCGGATCTGGTTCGCTCAGTGAGAGGATTCCGCACTGGATGCCACGCTCTTCGCAGGCACTCGCCAGGCGGCGCGTGTAGTCGCCGACACCACAAGCTTGAGGCCTTTGGGAGGGACAAATAAAGAGAATACGCATTTCATTAAAGAAGCGCCATCAACCCGATGGCAGTGCTACGTTAACCAGCTCAAAGCTTTAATCCGCAGGCGTCGACGGTAATCATATATAGGGGTCGTGTCCAGACCCATGCGGCGAAGTTCCTTCATCGCTCGTGGTCGTTGTGGCGTCAGCCCATCGGCACTGATCGCGAAGGATTCGCTGCCTGCATTCACCGTCAACCTTGAAGCATCCAAGCCTTCCCAATTCCGGGTGCGGCAGTAATAATCCCGATAGCCTCCCTTCCATATCATAAAATGCAGATATAAAAACTCGAAACCTACATCCAGATTATTCGTCAACTGCCCCTGGTTCCAAAGCCACCGCGTCGGATAATTATGCGTTCCGTCCGCCCACGGCTTGACGCGAATAAATGGTGTCGCATGCAATTCTTTGAACCACGCTCTCGGTTGGGCGCGGAGAACTGTAGGAAACACAAAATCATCAACCCCAACGTATTCAGGCGATTGTAATAGAGATGGATAATCTTTGATTTGTCGATACAAGTTTCGATGCCTTTCAGTATTCCTGATTAAAATAAAGTGGTTGGAAGGCACATCATCGGAGAACGATATAACATCCCACCGATCGATAATTCCGTAAAGAAATTGGTCTACATTCCCAAATACAACGTCCAAGTCGCCCCACCCGAAGTAATCATAGTTTTCAATATATTCCTCGAACAGAACTCCAAAAGCTGGCCTGAAATCACATAGTTTATACGGCTCGATAGCTTTTCCATTCCATCCCAGGCGTGCGGTGACAGCGGATTGGAACTCCTCGGGAGAGTAGTCATGAAGAATGACTTGCTCCGGGACAGAAAACTCCAGCGGGTGGTCATGGAAAATATGCCAATCAACACAATGAACCCTACTGCAAGAGACTAAAAATGCACTGAACCACGGTGGAAATGGTCCAAACCAAACGATGATAATTGCTGCTTTCATAAAGTGAAGTTACGAGCGGCGATAGAAGCGTCCGATTAAAGCGGCCGCCTTGAGAACCAGAGTGCGTCGCCGATGACTTGCCGTGGAGTGGAGGGAGATCGGCGAGATGGCATGCTCTTCATAAGCTTTATCGACAAACCGTGGCGGTTGGCCGCGCAGTGCTTCGCTTAAATGCCGCCGTTCCCACGGCTTATTTGGACCCACCGCATGAGCGAGTAAGGGCGGGCCTCCCTGCGCAAAACCCATCACATCGGGACCCAGCACAGACAAAGAGCCCTCCCAGGCCATTGCGGCAAGATTCAAGGCGTCTTGGTCTGGGGTGTGCATCGGGTTCCACCGTCCGCCTTGCCGCCACGCGGTGATGTCGCCGACACCGTCGAGCGGGTTATCCCCCTCACCGAGTTCCTCGATGAGACGCTGCCATAAGGCAATAAAAGGCAGATCTTCCCGCAACACCGAAACCATGCCGCCATTGATGTAAGTCTCGGGACAATGATGAGGCTCTAAATTCACCGTTCGTAACAATGCCTTCCACTCATACCGGGTAGGATGGTTCGGCCCGATCCGCCAATTTACATCACCTGCAACTGCCGGCCCATGTCGGCACCAGCTAGCGAGCCACGCCCACGGCCCACAAACCACAATGTCCGGATCCAGGTAGCTAATGGCATCCAGCTCTGGATGGTCATCAAAAATTCGTCGAATGAAGGCAGCCTTGTAGTTGGTGAAATGCCACGGGGTTTCGGCCTGAACGAACTCAATCCGCGGCAAATGTGCGGGGAGCGATTCCATCGAGTCTAGAATCGGCTTCGGCAGGGTGTCGCGACCACGATGGCCGACAACAAAGATTCCACCAAATTGGTTGGCGACCAGACTGTTGTACAGCGCAGCTGCGCCACTCAGGAAATTGCCTTCTACCAGCGTGACAACTGCGTGCATAATAAATTTAATAAGTGTTGGATGGAAAAACTGATCCGTACATGCTACGAACGACAGAGCGATACAGTGGAACAAAATGCAGCCGCCGCCAGCGCGATAGGATTCCGCGCGATTTGCCAAGCTGCATAAAAATGCCCCCTCGCCTGCTTGGGATTTTTTCGCCAGGAAAGTCGCCCAGCCGCCATGGCAGAATTGAAGGCCCGAGCTTTCCGCAGGCCGTGTGGGAGTGCCTCCCAATCCAGATGTTGGGCATACACTTGGGCAAAGGCCGCCGCCATCGGATAGGATTCGCCCGACATGGCCGCAGCGTGCTTGCGGTAGCGACAAGTGAGGTGCCCGGTGTAGCCGATTTTAGCACCCGCCCGCAGGCAGCGCAGCCACATTTCGAGATCCTCAACATGCTGAAAGCCGGTGTTGAAACCGCCAACTTTCTCCCATAGCGATTTTTGTAATACCACGGAAGACGGCTGGATAATATAATCCTGGGTAAAAACTGAATTGGGCAAATCATCACGAGCGGCTACTGACGGAGCCCGCTGCTCCAGAATATGGCCTGAATCACTATCAAATAAAACCGAGCCTGCATGAACCAAGGAATAACTGCCCGCACTCAGCGTTTCCACGCACTGCGCGAGATGACTCGGCTCCCACAGGTCGTCTGCGTCAAGGATAGCGATCCACTCGTGCTTAGCGGCGGCGATACCGGTATTCCGAGTGGTGGTCAGACCACGATTTTCAGCATGACGAAGGTACTGCACTGGCTGTGAAACCGTCTCGGCAAACTTTCCTACCAGCGCTTCAGTTCCGTCTTCGGAGCCGTCCTCGACCACAATCAACTCCCAGTTGGGAAATGTCTGCGTCTCAATCGTAGCCAACGTCTCGGGCAAAAATCGAGCAGCATTGTAAGCAGGTATGCAAATGGAGATCATCCAGGTGATTGGTGCAACTATAGCGTCGATCACAGCCCCAGTCCAATACGCTTGATCCGCAACCGCCGTCTCAGCGAATAAACCGGTGAGGCATCAAGGCCTGCCTTTAGGAGCGGGCGCAGCTTATCGCCCGCTTTGGTTTTAAGTCCATCAGGACTCAGCGTGAAGGCAGTGGCAGCAGGATCAACGATTAGGGCGCTGGCGGGCAATCCCTCCCAGTTTGGCGATGGCAGGTAGTAGTCACGGTAACCGCCCTTCCAAACCATAAAGTGGAAGTAGAGAAATTCATAACCAATATCAAGATTATTGGTGAGCTGGCCATTATTCCACGTCCAGCGAGTGGGGAAATTGAAGGTTCCATCCAACCAAGTACGCCAGTGAATGTGGGGCGTCGAATGCAGCTCTTCGAACCAAACATTCGGTTGACTCATGAGCACCGAGCTGAAGGCCACATCGTCCATCGCCTGATGATCTGGTGATTGAAGCAGCGTGCGATAGTTCTCGATTTGTTGAAATAGTGACCGGTTCCGATGCGTATTTCGAAGTAGCAAAAAATGGTTAGACGGCAAAAATTCTGAAAATGACAGCACCTCCCATTTGCCCAGTAAATCTTTAAGAAAATGATCGACCCTTCCAAAAATCACATCGATGTCGCCCCAGCCAAAGTAATCGTAGCCAGCGATGTACTCTTCAAATAGTAGGCCGTAAGCTGGCTTGAAGTCATTTAATTTGTAGGGCTCTACGAAGTTTCCATCCAGTCTCAATCGATCAATCACGCATGCACGAAAATCCGCTAGCGTATATTTATGGAGGATGACATTATTCGGGGTGGAAATCTCCAATGGATGATCGTGGAAAATATGCCAGTCCACGCATTTGACATGACGACAAGAAACAAGGAATGCACTAATCCAGGGAGGAAAAGGACCAAACCAAACGATGACAACTCCTACTTTCACAATAGACTAACAGTTGAGATTAAAATTCATTTCTTCCCATTCTTGCGCAAGGTGGAATCGAACTTGTATTTCAATAAACGCAGATGAGACTTTAAGCGCGAAGGACGCCAATCTTTCCATACCGTTCCTTGAAGTTGATCAAAAAAGAAACGAACACATTCATCATCAATTGCTTCAAAATTCCACGGTTTATTAGGTCCGGAATAATGGATAATCCCGACCCGCGTCTTTTGCTCTGGAGTCAGCCTATGGTAGCGAAAGGTTGCCATATTCCACTCCTCGCTGATCTCTAACCACTTCCCGGGCAGTACGGCATTCAACGCACTTTGATCCCAATAACGCGCCTGCTGGGGGAATCGGGCTAAATATTCTAACGCAGATTCGCTAATGCGCTCCTTCCTCCAGCGGGCTATGTCCATCACCATGACACCTGACTGGTAATAAGCAGCTTCAGGTAGCAAGCCGAGTTCTTCCAAAGGCAGGCCTTCCCCTCCCAAGGTTTGCACCACTGGGCAAACTGCGGCACCGACAAGGAATTCGTTTAATTCTAAATTCCAAAGATGCGACCAGTCTCGGAGAAAAACGACATCGGCATCACAGTAGAGAACGCGCTCATACTCTATGGGTAGCATCCAGGGGAGAGCGAGACGGGCGTAAGCCATCAGACTATTTCCATAATCACGGGGTAAACTCGCGAAGATGGAGAGATCTGGAACGAGGCGTTGCAGGACGATATCCCGCCCCACTTTGCCAAGTTCATCGGCAAGCCGCTTCCACTGGCGTTTGGATAGACCGCCGTCGAGAACGATCACTTGAATGGCTTCTGTTGTAGTCGGCGCGTAAACGAGAGCAGATTTCAAGGAAACAAAGCCGCCCAACGCGTATCGTGCATTAACGGAAGTCGCGATTACAATTGGAGAAAGTGAAGTGTTTGATCGTGGCATTAAGATTACAGATTCTTGCGGCGTTTTGTTAACGGTTTTGGCAGCAGGATTTGGTGTAGCTTCCACTTACATAGTTTTAATACAGCACGTAAGCGGGAGGGTCGCCAACCACGCCATGCGGTCTGGTCTAGGACGGAGAAAAACGGGCGTGCGACTCCCCAGGTATGATTGCCATCGTGCCATGGTTTATCTCGACCGGAAAAGTGGAAGGCGACGGGCTTGATGCCACTCCCATTCACGATCCCCAATGCCGCCATTTACGCACCTTAAGGTAAATGCGTCGGCGTAATGAGTAGACTGGTGGCTCAGAAATCCCCATAAGTGACCCACGCGCAACGCGTTTCTCTCTCATTTCACAGATCCCGTTTAAATCAATCGCAAAAGCACGCGCATTGTAACCAATCTCTAGCGCTTCGGGTGACAACTTGTCCCAATTTCTAGTGGGATAATAATAGTTACGTTGCCCACCCTTCCAAACCATGAAGTGAAAATACGGGAAAGAGTAGCCACGGTCGAGATCGTTAATAAGTCTACCTCGGTGCCACTCCCATCGGATCGGAAAGTTATAGGTGCCGTCGGTCCAAGGCATCCAATTGACAAAGGGCGTGGTATACGATTCTTCGAACCTGACGTCAGGCAAAGCCTTTGCGATATTACTGAGATGGTAATCGTCCATTTCAGCATAATCTAACTCTGTCATTTTTGCCGGGTAGTCGGTTATCTCGCGATAAAGCCCGCGCATCTCTGGCGTATTGCGAAAAAGAACGAAGTGATTCGAAAGCAGTTTACGATGGAAGGAAATTACGGTTTTTTTTCCCAGTAAGGGTTCGAGAAATGCGTCCAACTCCCCGTAAATAACATCCAAATCCCCCCAACCAAAATAATCATAGCCGGTAAGCACCTCTTCAAAGGCAGTGCCTAAAAATACTTTAGAGTCGCACATTTTATAGTTCGGACGTGTCGGCAACTCGACCGCACAACGGTCGCGAAAGCGCTTTCGATAGGACTCCCAGGATAACGAAATAAAACTTATATTTGGCGGAGCTTCTGACGGCGCTGGTGCATCGTGTATGATCAACCAGTCCACCTTCGTGACGGGAGCACAGGACGTCAGAAAAGCATTGATCCAAGCGGGGAACGGTCCAAACCAAGGTATGATGACAAGCGCTTTCATGTGGTATGATCTGGAGTTTTCCCTAAGGCCGTGCAGATTAATTTAGTCAGGATTGCCCTGAACATGAAAACGTATTGGCCCGCGAGCCAATAGGCTTTGATTCGACCGCCCATACCGACATAGACCTTTCCACGCGCTAATAAATTATCTGCCTCTGCAGCGTTAAACCCGCCTTCTTGCATCATTTGCACCAGCTTTCCAAACAGCGTGAAGGAGCCAACAGCACTCATGCCCACGGATGAATAATAATGATAAATCAAAGCACCCCGAGCCGACGCGGGAAGGACTCTGACCGGAGCATTCCATTCATCGCCCATTTGTTCATCCCAGCCATGCTCCAGAAGAGAAACGTTTAAGGCCGGCTGGTCCAAATACCTTCCGGTCAACCCAACAAATTCCAACCACTTTTGGTGCCACGCACTAAAGATCTCATGAACCTTTTGATCGGGTCTGATATACATCACACCACTATTTCGATAAAAACCGTCGAGCTTGGGGTCCCACTCCCAACCGGCAGCGTCAAACAAATCGATGTCGTCGATGCGACAGGGTATTTCCTCCAAATCCTGGTTGGAAAGACGATTCAGCACAGTCGCAAAGGAAAATGAAGATAGCTCGTCCCAGTTTAAGGATCGGACGACCAAAGTATCTGAATCCATATAAAGAGAGGTGCCGTCCAGCCACTTTACCAGTTGCGTCTTAATCCACCGGCTTTGGTACGCTGAACTTCCGTCCGGAGTTTGAACCGGGACCCACTCCACCACTCCCTGGAGTATTGGAGGCGTCATTGATTTTAACTCCGCGACTTCGTCTTTTGAAACGATGCAGCGGATGCGCGATCCCAGGCACGCACGCTTTGCCGAATACACAGAAATCCATAACGCGTTGACCCGGCTCGGATCAAGGCTGGTGTGGAGGTAAACGATGTCCGGATTCATCTTTTTGGAATGACGTTGAGCTGAAGCCTATTTTGAGCGCAGTCCGAAACGTTATGAATCGGTTGGCGCGTTGGGGCGCAAAATAAGCCAGTCCTTTCCGTAAAGTCTCCCTTCATCGACCATTTGCTTTTTCACTTTGGAGCTGAACCATGGCCAGATAATGGGGGGGAAATCCGCTTCTTCACGCTCGGCAAAGTGAATTTCCTGAATCGTGTGGCTCGACTTGAAACGTGATTTTATTAGCGTTATCAAGTTTGTACTTGTCGGCTTATCGTGGATTTCAATGACGAGAAATGCAGCTGCTAATTCTGGCCACAGCATTGGATCCATGACTGATTCCTCCGCACCCTCAATATCGCAAATAACCAGAACCTTTCCATCATCAAGCCCCGCCCCATCGAAAGGTCCCGCCACGAGTGATTTTGCATGGAGTCCGTTTTGCTCGAGCAACCTCCGGCATAGTTTAATTGCTTTTTCACTTAGATCGTAGCCTAAAAGCGCGACGTTTTTACCCTCATCTTGTCGGCTGATCCGGCCCAGACCAGCCAGATAGTAGCCTTCCGCACATCCAATATTAATGATCGTGTCAAAGGATTGAACGAATCCGGGCTGCCACAAATCAGCGAGTTCTTTTTCGTAGGTTCCGAGAAGTTTCGGATATAAACTGCTGCCGTAGCTTTCAGCGATGTAGCGGGTTCCAGCAAAGGGACCGGAAATGACAGCCCCTTTGCGGACGTCTCGCAACCACCAGTCGATTGCTCGCTCATTACAAAATCGAGGTAGATGGAGCTTTACAAATTGCTTAATTCCGAACCAGTTCATGATTATTTTATGACTAATTTGTGGATGTTGTATTTCATAAATTTCAGCTGATCTCTCCACAGACTCGGTCGCCAACCTTGCCACGCAGTGCGGTCCAGCTCATCGAAAAAGCGCAACGCAGATGGCTTTTGGTGGTGCCCGCGCAACCAGGCTTTGTCAGGGCCGACAAAGTGAAGTATAGAATCCTCCAGAGTTGTGCCGTCCTTGTTTACATCGGCCCAGAAAGCTGGGGTATTCCATGCGTCCGCGAGGCGTAGCCAACGACCGTATAGCGTAGCGTTGAGCGCACTTTGGTCCCAGTAGCGGGTATGCTCCGGATAGTCCCGCAGGTAAGCCAGCACGCGTTCGCTGACGCGTTCCGCTTTCCAGCGCTCGAGATCTATGACCAGGAAACCCGCCTGAAAGTAGTCGGCTGCCGGATTCAAACCCAGCGCTTCATTTGGGAGGTGGTCACCGCTGATGGTTCGCGTGATAACGTCACGAGCGGCAGCGATCGTTTTCCCCTCAAGGTCCTGGTTCATAAACGGCGCCAGATTGTCTTGCACGATCATGTCTGCATCCAAGTAGAGGATCCGGGCTTCATCGACCAGTTCAGGGAGCGCGAGTCGGGCGTAGGTCATGACGCTTGAGCCCCAGTCTTGTGGTAAACCTTCAAAACGGGCCATTTCGGGGCGCAGACGTATCAGCTTGGCTCTCGAATTTGCCATCGTCACGCTTTTGCATAATTTTCGCCAATCACTTTCACGAAGACCTCCGTCCAAAACGTAAGCGAGCGGCTCGCTACTGCCCATCGGGAGACGGCGAAGGGCCGAGCACAACGCTACTGCCGCACCCATGGCATAGGTGTGGTTGGTTGCGGTACAAAGGACGATCCGGGAAGTCATCATGAAAGTTCCGAGGCGAGTCGCTGTAAGACGCCCGCGTCAGTATTCAAATCGAATTTCCGGGCGAAGAATTTCCCTTGCTTCCGCGCCTCGTGAAGCTGCGGTAAATCCGCCAGTGTCAGCGTCTTGGGGCTTGGGCTATCGGGCCGTTCCCAGTATATGGCGCGACGGTCCGAATTACTCAGCGTCTCGGCTAAGGGACTGTTCAGGAGCGCGGACTGAATATAACTTTCATCCGGGGATGCCACATGCCGAAGGCGGCGGGCGATAGACTGGGCACGCGAATCGCGGACGACATATTCCACGGCCTCACGCGAAAGATTGTAATGATTGGAGCCCCCATACCACCGGAATGAGCTTGGCAGTTGCCGACGCACGCCGGGCAGAAAAGGTATACGGTTTTGCCAACCGAAGAGCCCTTGGATACGACGTCCGACGCCCGGAATCCGTAAAATGCGCTGCAATGCATCGCTATCAAAATGCCAGCGGGTAATACGCTCGCAGGCATCTTTCCAGCGCCCTGCCTCGAAAGGATCAAACCATTCAATCATCGACTGCTGTGGATGCTGACTCATAAAGGACTCGATTTGTTCAACCGTCTGGAGTGGGAAATCCTGCCCTGAAACAGTCAGTAAGTGGGTCCATTTTTTATTGTAACTAAGCGCAGCTTCCATCATGTCGAGCTGGGCCTGCATCTGGCTCCAACGCCCCCAGTTGACTTTTCGGGGCCGTATCAAGCTCAAGTGCAAATGCTCTTTTGCCAGCTTTTGCAATATACGTCGCTCGGCGTTGGGAGCACGCTGGTCATAGTGGATAATAATCGTAGATCGCTGGCTGCTCAAGGCCTGCACCAATCCGCGCACCTGCTCTGGATTTTTATGGGCAAGGATACAAAATGCAAGGGGCATAAGTTTAATCTGCGATGGCACAGCAAAAACGTTCGGCTAGTTGAGCCGGGGCAGTCGCTCGCTCCAACCATTCATCTTGGCGGGTGACGATGTTAGTGCGGAAGGCGACATCCGTCAGCAGCCGGACGAGTGCGCCTGCGAATTCGCGGGCATGTTCACAGACCGGGCAAATCGAACCTTGGCGTAGCTCAGCAAATCCTTGTGCACCGACTGGAGTGGCGACTGCGGGTAATCCGTAAGCCATGGCCTCTAATAACTTGATTTTAAGCCCTGAGCCAAAGCGCAGGGGCACCGCTGCAACGTGGTTTTGACTATAGGCATCTGCAACGTCCAGCACCGGACCACGCACCTCGATCGACTCAAGCAGAGGTAGTCCGTCAGTCGATACGGTGCCATAAATGCGAAGGCGCGCGTCAGGTATCTCGGCAATTACTTGAGGCCAGACTTCGTTGGCCAACCACTCAAGACCGTAGCGGTTATGCGCTGTTTTGCCACCGATAAAGAGTACGGACAATGGAGAGACTGCGGCGGTTGGCAAAGTCTTACGCTTGCAGGGGAGCGGCAAAACCACGACTTCTTTCTGGGGGAAATGCGTTTGCATCCAGGCCCCATCTTCATCTTGGATAGCGATCAAGCCATCAGCATTACTCAAAAGCTCAATTTCCTGTGCTTCGTTCAGGACGGTAAAGTCCGGCGTTGCGCCGGCTTGCAGGTAGCTTTCAGCGCGCTGGTGAATTAATTCATGCGTTAGCACCCATGTCCGCGCGGGCAAATCGTGAAGTAGTTTCGCATCCCAAAGATAATCAAGTATGACCTCGGCAGGTGGGCCATGGCGTAAAATTGAACGAATGCTGGCGGTCGTATTGCCGGAGCGGAAAGAGTTTTTTATAAAGAAGGAGCCTACCGCAGTGGCACCGATCACTGAGACTCTTTCAGCAAAGGCTGGACGAAACGGTAGACGAAAGGGTCGATTGGGCAGAGATTGCGGCAACCACAGGTAGTGGATTAACATGCCAGCTGCTGCCAGCGCTTCAAGCAGGCGATAAGGATAGACACAACCTCCATGGTAGTTCGGGCAAGCCAGGTTGCGACTGATAAAAAGAATCTGCTTCATCCAAAGACACGATACCACTCGACAGTACGCCGAACACCCTCCGCAAACGAAACTGGCGCGGCATACGCGAGGACCTCATTGGCACGCCCGCAGTCGAAACGCCAAGTCCCGCTTTGCAAATCATACAACTCCCGATCCACCAAAAGTTGCGGAGCCGAAGGCAGCATACGGGGGTTCGGCAGATGAGGCTCCGGCCAAGCTGCGATCATACCTTTAACAATACGTTTTGCACGCTCAGGAACATAACGGAAAACACTTTGAGGAAGCGGCTTTGAGGTTAATACCTTGACACGCTCAGGGAGCGATGGAGGCGGCGGATCGGTCGGCTTGGAAGGAGGTTCCATCCACGGGCCACTCGGGAGCCCAGCTGCATTGGCCATGGCGGTATAAAAGTCGAGCCATGAAACCGCCTTAGTATCGTTAATATGAAAGATTCCACCGACCTGCTTTGGAGTCAACAAAGCACACTCAATTGCATGGATCACATTATCGATATAGACGGCATTGCACACGCCGGCCCCACCATTAAGCAACCATGTCTGCCCCTGCGCCATTGCACCAAGGATACGCCCAACCAGACGGGAGCGCGGCCCGTAAATCGTAAACGGTCGCAACTGAATGACTGAGCACCCGGTTTTTGCCATATGGCGGGCGAAGATCGACTCAGCTATCCCCTTGGCAGAGCAGTAATCCAGTGGTTTGTAAGTTTCGCCAGCAGTGGCATCTCCGCTACCATAGGGCGGCACCATCCCAAGTGCGACTGCCGAACTCAAGTTAACAATCCGGCGGATCCCCGCCCGCTCCGCCGCCATGCAAACCGCCTCAGCCATAGTCACGATCTGCGCCGGGTCGCCGAGCGCCACATGCACGATGTTATCACAGCCCTCTAGTGCCGGAAAGAGTGCCTGCGCATCACACACATCAGCCACACGAAACGGCAAATCAAGCCGACCAACCGGTGCGGCACTGCCATAGCCCCGCAAAATCGACACAAAGTCGACACGGCCCGAAAGACCCCACATTTCAAGAATCCGTGTGCCTAGGAAACCGCTGGCACCAGTCAATGCGATTTTGCTACAGTTCAATACAGCCATAATCAACGCGGCAAAACCGCAGCATGGGATTTTCTATTCGAATCGACAATTCTCTGCTCTTCTTCTGTCAACCATGCCATCTGCATGGGCTCGCGGCGCGCATAGGAATCCTCAATAAAAGCAAGCGAACGAGTCGCTGCATCTGGTGTTACCTGCACAACCTCCTCACCGCGCATGGCACGGATTAGATTAAGGATTTGCCGCGTAAAACACTGCGGCTCATTGAGCATGGCTCGATTTTCTGGAGTCCGCAACTCGGTATCAAACAAGAATGCGCTGGCTTGGGGGCGTATCCTTAATCGGGCCGCCTGACCGACCGGCCAAATGACATCAGCTCGCTCAAAGGAAAAAACATGCGCATTGCCCAGATCCCAGTCCTTGCTTAGGCGAATACTTCCGCGCAAGCCATCCTTGTACTCGAGATTCACTACGCAATTCACCTCCAGGCCTCCCAGAGCATCGTCGGCATATGTCCAGTTCGAGGGTTCACCAAGCAACCAAAGCAGAATATCCATAACGTGGGGCCCCACATCATAGAATACCCCTCCCAGAGTAGAAGCCGGATCAGAAAACGAAGCCGAAGCTGCGGCCCAACGGTAGGCTGAGCCCTCGCGCACGGAGAACGAGCGGAGCGGGCCATAGATTTCTGTTTTGAGGATTTCGTGCAGCGCCTCAAAAGCAGGAAAGAACCTTCGATACAGTCCGATGGCAAGGTGGCCGGTACCGGCCTTCGCAGCAGCGGTCATGGCGGCACATTCAGCCGTATTCATGGCCATGGGTTTTTCGCACAAAACCGATGCGCCTGCTGCCAGAGCAGCAATGCTTTGAGTCGCATGAAAGCGCGGTGGAGAGGCCACGATAACGAGGTCATCGACAGTAAGTGCGTCTGCCCGGAACTCAGTTTCGCAACGAGCATTAGGAAACAAATGATGGAGGGCATCGCGATTAGCCGCAACCGGATCGACCAGGCAGACAACACTCACTTCGCCTGCAGCCTCCAGCGCCGCCAATGCGCCACTGTAAAAGAGTTGGCTAATGGCACCACAGCCAACCAGAGTAACGGGGACGGGAGAGGGAACTGGCATGAAGGGCTTGGATTTCATGTTCGTGATGATGATGTTTGGGCAGCGTCAGAGCCGACTGGCGGACAATTT
>REBV01000023.1 GCA_007692545.1 Puniceicoccaceae bacterium | reverse complement strand
GAAGGTGCGGGATTTTTTCGCCAAGCTTAAGATCGACAAGGTGCATGCTGATTTGGCAACCAACATTGAGACTTTGATGTCGACAGAAGCGGCTCGCTTCATTCCCTACGAAATCATATTCCCGCCCCTGCCAGCGCCCCGGATAACAGAACTCGAAGCGATCCGCTTGGCTCTCAGCACGGAGGCCCAGGGCACTGGCCTCTCCATTTTCAATGCTTTTGGCACACACTTCAACCCGGAGCTACCGGCGCTCGACAGCACAACCTTGCTCAACTATCTACGCGCCTTTTTGGTGCAGGCGGAGCAACTTTCCGAAGTTCACAAGGTCGATGCCTCTCGGCGCATCCTCCCCTTTATCGACCCCTTTCCAAAGGACTACATAAAAGAAATCCTTAATCCTGATTATCATCCAAATCTACCGACCCTGATTGATGATTACCTCGATCTGAATGCGACCCGTAACCGCCCTCTCGACATGCTACCCATCTTCGCCTATCTGGCCCCCGAACAAATCAAAGCGCGCTTACCCAAAGAAAAGATAAGTGCCCGCCCGACCCTGCACTACCGTTTACCGAACTGCCAAATCAATGAAACCAACTGGAGCATCACAGCGGAATGGAACCATTGGGTACGTTTGGTTGAGCCCCTCGCAAACAATCCTGATAAACTGAACAAGCGCTGCTCCCTTTACTTATGGGAACTACGCCATCCCATTCGCGCTCGTTTACGTCGTTTCTTTAAGTGAAGCAGTCGAAGCAGAAAAACAAACCGGTTATTGCCGTCACCGGACCAGACCGCGGTGGTTTCCCCGCGTGGATATTTACCGCGCTGGCCATCCGACGTGCAGGTGGCAAGGCGCTCAGGATTCGGCCCAAAATCTTACCACCTGATCGTCATCTGCCCCGGTTTGATGCTCTCGTCATCGGAGGCGGAGCAGATGTCGATCCAGATACGTATCGAGAATTACTCGACGAGACCGATGAACCGCCACCAGCCGAAGCCAGTCTCAAAAAAGAACGAGGCCGCCTACTCTCTTTTGCCTTAGCTCCCTTGCTCTTTTTGCTTCGCCGATGTTTTTCACTCCGCGCCGCCGGGATTGACCGGGACCGGGACGTTTGCGAGAAGCGCATATTCACTGCAGCACTTGAGCGCAAACTGCCTATCCTCGGCATTTGCCGGGGGGCTCAGTTCATTAACATCGAATTTGGTGGGACACTTTATCAGGAGATCAGTGGATTCTATACAGAAATCGGTAAGGTTGAATCCGTTTACGCGAAGCATCTCATCGATATCGATACGAACTCTCGATTGCACTCTGTGATCCAACGAGAACGCTGTACAGTCAATTGCCTACACGATCAGGCAATCAATCGCCTTGGGCGAGAACTCGTTATCTCAGCGCGCGACCGGGCCGGAGTCGTCCAAGCAATTGAGCATCCTCACTATCCCTTTTTGTTGGGTGTTCAATGGCATCCAGAGTATCTGCCGACGATCCCCAGGCAGCAGCGAATCTTCCGCGCGCTAATTGAAGAATGCGGCAGAGGAGGCTCGCTGCACACCGATTGAACAAAGATCCAGAGGTAGACCCTATGCCCGAACGAGAGCAATGGGAGAAGCTTTCTCGGGTACTTAGGTAAGCTTACCTCTCGGAAATCCACGACTTGGGACCTCCCCTAAAGTGCCGTTTTTGCTTTCTCCCCAGCAAATCGGAAGGCCGTCAGGACCAAAGCTTGCGCAGAAGACTTGCACAAGGCGATGCACTGGGCATGGTTATGGTTATGCCAAAAATACATTTTCAGAAAAGCGATGTCACGGTGGACTTTGATGAGTCCGAAGAGAGCATTTTGGATGCGGGTGAAGCCGAGGGAGTGGACCTCGATTTCGGCTGCCGAATGGGGAATTGCACGGCCTGCCAACAGCCTTTGGTGAGCGGTGAGGTCACCTACCCTGAAGGCCACACCGGTGAACCCGACGAGGGTAATGCACTGCTTTGCTGCTGTGTGCCGAAGACAGACGTGGTAATCGACGCCTAAACGCCTAAGCGGCACTTGGCTCCGCCGGACTTCGGCGACCGAAATACCAGCCGACCACGACCAAGACCCCTGCCCCAACGGGCAGCAGCACGCTCGGCGACCAGCCGAAGCCGAGCGGAATGAATCCTGAAAACAGCGCCACCGCCGCGGCGAGTCCGGCAAAAGGTAGCTGTGTTTTCACGTGATCAAGCGGATCGACCCCGGCGGCGATGGAAGCGACGATGGTCGTATCGCTGAACGGACTACAGTGATCGCCAAAGACGGCACCGCTGAAGACGGCGGCGATGGCGAAGACGACAAACTCATCCGCCGAAATCGCGCTGGCCTCTGGCACCAGCGCAAAGACTAGGGGAATGGCCAGCGGCATCAGCACGCCCATCGTGCCCCAGGAAGTTCCGGTGGAGAAAGAGATCACGGCCCCAGTAAGAAAGATGGCAGCCGGAATGAGGGGCACGGGCAAACGATCCGCCAGCAACCCAGCGAGCAGGTCCGCCGCCCCCAGTGCGCTGGTCGCGCTGCCCAGCATCCAAGCCATGAGCAGCACACCGACCGGCAGGAGCAAATCACGCACGCCGCGCAGGAAACCACCCGATGCCGCGATTCCAGCAGCGAAAAAACCACCGCAGGCCTGTCGCTTGTACCTCAGAAAAACAAGCCCGGCGACCAAGGAAGCCAGTACGCTGGAGGCGACCAAAACGAGCGGCACATGGTTTTCCGCCGCAGCGTAGGCTGCACCGAACTTCTCCGCGCTAAAAGGCAGCATCTCCTCGCTCCCGATGGCGTAGATGAAAAAGGGAATCGAGATCACGAGCAGAAAGATCGGGAGAATCGCCCCCCACCAGGGCGCGTCCGAACCCTCGACGACCTCGGGCGTTTTGAGCGGGATGGCCTTGGCCTGCGCGAGGGCTTCCGCCTGCCCCATCGGCCCGGGGTTGTAGCGAAAAGCGATAGATACCCCGACAAGGATGAGGGTGAACCAGCAATAAAAGTTTCCCGGGATGGAGGCGAAGAAGAGCTGATAGGAACGCACTTCCATGGCCGGATCGACCGCCGCATACCCCTCGCGGATCATGGCGAGCTGAAAGGCGATCCAAGTCGAAACAAAAGCCACGCAGGCAACAGCCGATCCGGTGGAATCGGCGATGTAGGCCAGCTTGACGCGGGAGACACCGCAGCGGTCGGCAGCGCGGCGGAGCAGCCGTCCGATCAGCATGGTGTTGGCGAGGCCGTCAAAAAAGACCAGCAAGCCGCTCAGGGTCGCTACCGCCTGCATTTTTCGTGAAGCCGCCTTGCCGCCGTCGAGCAGGCGGCGGATCAAATCGCGCAGACCACCCCCTGCCTCGACCAGCCCAACAAAACCGCCAAGGATTAGAGTGAAGCTGATGGC
>REBV01000024.1 GCA_007692545.1 Puniceicoccaceae bacterium | reverse complement strand
GGAGCTTGCGCCTGCCTTATGGCTAGAGACCGAGGCCGACGCTTTTCACTCGGCTGAGATGATCGATGAACTCGTCGCACCCGACTTGGGGGGCGCGGATCCGGTTTTTGGTCGCATGACCCGGCTGACGCTGGAAGCGTTCTTGGATCCGAAGAAAGTCGCTGCACTGCGCAGCCGGATCGCAGAGAGCTCGGGCCTCGTGATCGTTTATGGGCCGGGGGCATTGCTTTGCTGCGAGCCTGATCTGGTCGTCTATGCGGACATGGCCCGATGGGAAGCTCAGATGCGTCAGCGCGCCGACAAAGTCTCCAACCTCGGGGCCGACAACCGTACCCTGAAGGCGAGTCTGCAATACAAGCGCAGCTTCTTCATCGACTGGCGCGTCTGCGACAAGCACAAGCGGTCGACCTTCGATCAGTGGGATTATCTGTTGGATACCTGTGTTGAAAACGATCCGAAGTTACTCACCGGCGATGCTTTTCGGGCTGGATTAAAAGAGGCCTCGCAGCGTCCCTTTCGGGTCGTGCCTTTCTTCGATCCTGGTATCTGGGGTGGGCAGTGGATGCGCGAAGTCTGCGACCTGCCGGATGGACCGCCCAATTATGCCTGGTGCTTTGACTGCGTGCCGGAGGAAAATAGTCTCTTGCTTGGCTTTGGTGAGACTCGGGTCGAAGTCCCTTCAATTAACCTGGTCTTCCGTCATCCGGAAGCCTTGCTGGGGGAGCCGGTTTACGGACGCTTCGGTGCTGAGTTCCCGATTCGTTTTGATTTTCTGGATACAATGGACGGGCAAAATCTGAGTTTTCAGGTGCATCCGCTGGTCGACTACGCCCGCGAGCATTTTGGGCTGAGCTACACGCAGGACGAGAGTTACTACATCCTCGATGCCGAGCCCGAGGCGGTTGTTTATCTGGGATTGAAAGACGACGTTGAGCCAGCGGCGATGCTGGCGGATCTGGAAGCGGCGCAGCAGCACCCCGACCAACCCTTCGATGATGAAAAGCACGTCGCCCAATTCCCCGCAAAGAAGCATGATCACTTCCTCATTCCGGCGGGCACCTGCCACTGCTCTGGTGAAAACAGCATGATTCTGGAGATCAGTCACACGCCCTATATTTTCACTTTTAAATTGTGGGATTGGGCGCGCATGGACCTTAACGGCTTACCGCGGCCAATCAATCTGGAGCGTGGCAAGGCCAACATTAAATGGGAGCGAACGGAGAGCTGGTGCCGCGAGCGACTGGTGAACGTCGTCGAATCAGTAGGCTCGGGAGCTGACTGGCGGGAAGAGCGCACCGGACTCTATCGCAGCGAGGCCTTTGAAACGCGGCGTCATTGGTTTACCGGTACGGTGCCCCATGACACCCGTGGCGAAAGCGTGCACGTCCTCAATCTCGTGGAGGGAGCGGAAGCGATTGTTGAAAGTCCGACCAGCGCCTTTGCCCCTTTTGTTGTGCATTACGCCGAGACGTTTATTGTTCCGGCTGCGGTTGGCGCCTACACGATTCGTCCGCATGGCGCATCGGAGGGAAAAGAGTGTGCCACGATCAAAGCCTTCCTTCGGGTCAACCCTTAATACGCGCAATATGCCCCACTATTCTAAAGAAAAAATATATCTCGGAACTGATTGCGGTGCCACCACGGCTAAGACCGGTGGGATCTTCGCGGATGGTCGTTTGATCACCCGCGCACTGCGCCAAAGTGCAACTTTGTCAGAAAACGGTACCGAGGCCGTGATCAACGGGTGGGTGCAGGGAGCGGAAGGCTTTCTCGCGGAAAATGGTCTCTCCTGGGCTGAGGTAGCCGGGGTGGGGCTGGCGGTGCCGGGGCCTTACCGGAGTTATGGTGTTTTGGCAAAAACACCGAACCTCCCGGCTTCCTTCGACGGGTGGGACTTTTATAATGATTACCGCCGGGCGCTGGAGTCGGCTGCGGGGCGGCCCATACCCCTAATCACTGGAAACGACGGTCACTTCGGTGGCGTGGCCGAAGCTGCGCACATCCAGCGCGAGCGTAGCGGATCCGTCCTGATGCTTTCTCCGGGCTCGGGACTGGGCTGTTCATTTGTGCATGCCGACGGGACCCTGTTTGCAGGCGACCACGGAGCCAGTGCCATCGTTTGCCATAGCCCTCTACCGTATCGCCTATTGGATCTTCCCTTGTTCACGTGTGGCTGTGGGCGGGATTGGGGTTGTGTCGAACCTTACACGTCGATCTCGGGCTTGCCCCAGTATTTGGAATATTTGCTACCGCGGTACCCCGGACACCCCCTCGCGACTTCCGAAGAAAGCCCAAAGGTGAAAGCCCTATCGTTACGCGGTTTAGCGCAAAAGGGCGATTCGCTCGCGCTAGAGATCTTTGACTTGCAGGCCCGCGCCCTTGGTTACGCATTGGCCACCGCCGCCATGTACTTTGATCCGACGCACGTTGTCATCGGCGGCGGGCTGATGGATCCCGAAGCGACCACTCCGGAGTTTCGGGAACGCTACTTGAGCGGCGTCCGCGCACAGGCCATTCCTTACCTGTGGGGACCCGCCGAGGAGCTATCCATCGTGCCTTCGAGTTTGGGTGAGCTTTCCCAGTCGATCGGAGCGGCACTGGTTGCCCGGCAGCAATTTGAGACTTGAGCAAGGGCGGAGGCCTTCGGTTCTGCGGGGCCCACTAAGTCATCGGGCCGATCTGAAAGTTTTCATCAAACCAGTCCCAGGAACGCGATGGACTGCCATGTTCGGTCATTGGCGCAAGCGGGGGACGGGTCGTTCGCCCCTGTACCCAGCGGCCGGGGATGTACATCAGCTTGGGCACGGTGGGCACCCCATAATCATTACGCAGTATGTGGGAAACGAGCATGTCGACCCCTGCTGAACCCACGGCTGCCGCCTCGTAATTAACCCCGGACCATCCTGCCACCTCCGCTGTTAGCCCGAGGTGTGCGAGCCCGACATCTTCGGGTACCCGAAGGCCTGCTTCGTGTAGCCATTGACCGGCCTGATAGAAAGTCACGAGGATGGCATCCGGACGGTGCTCCTCAAACCATCGCATGAAGGCAGCTTTTCCATCCGTAACCGGCAGCCGCACGAGCGGCGGGACGGTTTGAGGCATGCGTTGTTGGTTCCACAGAAAAGAGCCCCAGTGCACGCCTTGGGACAAGACCGTTGACTGTCCATGCTCACAAAAGCCGATGCGCTGATATCCTGCCGCCAGTAGGGCATCCACTGCCGTCGTGAGATTTTTGAAGTAGTCTGACGTGACTGTGTGCATCGGTCGCTGGTCCGGGCATTCTCCCAGCCCGACCGCAGCCACGCCCTCATGCATGAAAGGCGTCCGGTCATGATAAATCATGAAGGGTAGAAGACATCCCCGAATCCCGCGGGCTTTGAAGATCGCCGATAGCCGCTCATCATTGGTCGCGTGCGCGTCCAATGAAGTGTC
>REBV01000253.1 GCA_007692545.1 Puniceicoccaceae bacterium | reverse complement strand
TATGATGTATTCGGTATGCGGGATGCGAGATACGGGATGCGGGATACGGGATACGGGATACGGGATACGGGATGCTTTTAGGCGAGTGTCGCGAAGACGCTATCTAGGATGGTGACGGATTCCTGGAGTTGATTGTTTGTTGCGGTGAGGGCGGGGAGTAGGCGGATGACGTTGTGTCCAGCCGGGACGATCAGGAGCTGCTGCTCCCGGGCGGCGGTGGTGACCTTAAGATTGTGTCCTTCGGGCTTGAGGGCGAGGCCGACCATGTAGCCGGCGCCACGCACGCACTCGATTTGCCCGGGATACTTTTGGGCAAGTGCTTTGAGGGCCTGATGCCAGGCGGGGCTGTTGGCAGCAACTTGCTCCACCAGGGCTTCGGCCTCAATGATGTCGAGCACGGCATTGGCTGCGGCGCTGGCGAGTGGGCTGCCGCCGAAGGTGGTGCCGTGTGAGCCGGGTTGAAACAGCTCGGCATGGGCATCGGCCACCCAAATCGCACCGATCGGGAAGCCGCCGCCGAGACCTTTCGCCATACCGATCGCATCGGGCTGCACGCCGCTTTGCTGGAAGGCGAAGAAGTGCCCGCTCCGGCCAATGCCGCACTGCACTTCGTCCAACATCAGCAAGGTGCTGCGCTCGGTGCAGAGCGCCCGGAGTTCTTGCAAAAAGCCGGCTTCCGCCGGAAAGACGCCACCTTCGCCCTGTATTGATTCGATAAATACGGCGGCGACGGAGTCGTCAAGCAAGCGGTCGAAGCTTTCAATGTCGTTTAACTGGCCAAATTTAAAACCATCCAGCATGGGCCGGAAGCCGCCCTGGATTTTTTCCTGCGGAGTGGCGGCCATGCCGCCAAAAGTGCGGCCATGGAAGGCGTTGTGCGCCGCGACCACGGTGTAGCGCTTGCCCTCGGCACCGCTGATTCGCTGGCCGTGCAGCCGGGCGAGTTTTAACAAGGCTTCGTTGGCTTCGGCGCCACTGTTGCAAAAGAGCACACGGCCCGGCCCGGCTTGGGCCACCAGCCGGTCGGCCAGCTTTTGCTGGCCGGGAATACTGAAAAGGTTGCTACAATGCGTCAAGGTCGCCACTTGCGTCTGCATGGCCGCGACCCATTTCGGATGCGAGTGCCCGACCGAGGTGACCGCGATACCACTGCCAAAGTCGAGATAGCGCGTCTCGGCCTCATCGTAGAGGTACAATCCCTCTCCCCGCACGGCAGCGAATGCCGGGGGGCCGTAGTTCTTCATGAGTGTTGGATGATGTTCCATTGGCGGAAATTAGGCGTTCACAATTTCGGTGCCGACGCCACGGTCGGTGAAGATTTCGAGCAGCAGGCTGTGGGGCTGCTCGCCGTCGATCAGGTGGACGCGGTGGACGCCGCTGAGGAGGGCTTTGACAGCGCTGTCGGTCTTCGGGATCATGCCCTGGCTGATGGTGCCGTCGCGAACGAGTCCCTCGACCTCGTCGACTTTGAGCGAGGAGATGAGTGAATCGGGGCGGGTGACGTCGCGCATCAGGCCCGGCACGTCGCAGAGATAAACCAGGCGGCGGGCCCGTAGGGCGGCGGCGACACGTCCGGCGGCGGCATCGGCGTTGGTGTTGTAAACCTGGCCATCCTCGTCGCAGGCGATGGGCGAAATGATGGGGATGTAGCCGTCTTTGAGCGCTTTTTTGATGATCTTCGTCTTGACCGTATGGGTCTCGCCGACGAAGCCCAGATCCAGCGTTTGCCCGTCGATCTCGACCTGCTTTTTGTCGCAAACGAGTATATTATTGCCCGGTATCGAGAGCGGGCGGGCGTTTCTGGCCTGGAGGATTTCGCAGATGTCCAGATTGACTACTTTGTTCAGGGTGTGATCGACCACTTTGACTGTCTCGGCATCGGTGACCCGCAGGCCGTGCTCAAAGCGGGTGTTCACATTCGACTCGGCCAGGGCGCGGGTGATCGCTTTACCGCCACCGTGGACGACGACCACTTTGATCCCGGCGGCATGGAGAAAGGCGATGTCGGTGGCCACGCGTGTGCGCACCTCCGGATCGGCATCGTCCATAAAGGCACCGCCATATTTGACGACAAAGATGGCGTCGCGAAAGCGCTGGATGTAGGGAAGCGCCTCCAGGAGTACGGCCGCTTTAGTGGTAACGTCGAGTTGATGGGTGGGAGTCATGGCGAACTGAGTTTATTCGGACTTGTTGAAGTTGACGTAGGCCTCGCTTAGGTCGGTGGTGAGGAGGCGGAATTGGCCGTTACCCTGATTGAGATTGAGGGTGATACGGAAGCGTTTTTTGGCGACGATCTGCTTCCACTCAGTCAGCTTACTGTCTTGTGGGATACCGCTCAAGAGCGCCGGTATTTCGTCGTAATGGATGTCGAACTTGCTTTCGTCCAGGCCGATGCGGGCATATCCGGCGGCATCCGCCAGACGGCCCCAGTTGGGGTCGGAGCCATACCAGGAGGATTTGACCAGCAGAGAGTTGCCCACTGCGCGGGCGACCTTTTCGGCATCGGCCTCGGAGGGGCAGCCTTCGACGATGAGCTCGATCAGTTTGGTGACCTTCTCCCCGTCGCCCACGATTTTTTCAGCCAGGGCATCGCAGACCAGATAGACGGCTTCGCGAAAGGCTTGCAGCAGTTCGGGCGATTCCTGCGGCACGAGTCCGGACTGCCCATTGGCAAGTAAGAGCACGGTGTCGTTGGTGCTCATGTCACCATCGATGGAGATACGGTTAAAGGTCTTATTGCAGGCTTGAGTGAGGGTATCCTTCAGCGTGCTGTTGTCGACCGTGAGGTTGGTCGTAAGAAAGGCCAGCATGGTAGCCATGTTGGGCTCGATCATGCCGGCGCCCTTAGCCATGCCAGCTACGGTGATGGTCTTCGTTTTGTATTGAAAGCGGGCGGTGGCACATTTGCGCCGGGTGTCGGAAGTGAGGATGGCGTCGGCCACTTGCAGCGAGGTCTCCGGACTTTCTGCCAGAGTCCGGGCGGCGCTGGCGATGCCGCCATTCACCTTCTCCATGGGGAGTCTCCGGCCGATCCGGCCGGTGGAGCAGACGAGGAAGGGAGCTCCGATACCGGTCTCGAATTGAGACACGGCGGACATTTCCTTGGCGTCAACCATGCCGGGCTCGCCGGTGGCTGCGTTGGCATTGCCGCTGTTGATGACCACGCCACCGACCTTGACGGTGGGGCTGGTGAGAATGCTCCGGCACACATGCACGGGGGCTGCGCACACATCGTTTTGGGTGAAAACCCCGGCCGCATTGCAGGGCTCGCCTGCAGTCAGCAGCGCCATGTCCAACTGGGCATGCTTGCCGTTGCCACGGATGTCGCAGGCCGCCGCCCCGGTCTTAAAGCCGGGGCAGTCAGATAGGCCCTGGGGCTCATCGATTAACTGAACTGAGATTTTCTGAGACATTGGGCGAGATACGGGATACGAGATACGGGATAC
>REBV01000141.1 GCA_007692545.1 Puniceicoccaceae bacterium | reverse complement strand
GCGGTCTGAACGGGGCAAATAGCCGAAACTCCAAGCCGTTGCCAAACAGTTGAGCCCACGTTTGGACCTACCCAGCCTGTGCGCGGCTCGCGGGGACGCTCGCCCTCCCGAAAAATTCCATTACATCCAGCTTTTACGGGGTCTGCGTTTCGACTCAACCTTCGAAGCCATAGTCTCAGCGTTAAGTCTTTCTAGTCCTCCGTCCAAGGTAGGGTTTTACCTACTGGAGCGTTTGTAAGTTTTATGTTTCAATCCCGTCGCTGGGGTCGTATCTTGCTGCGGAATCGCGCGTGTTTACCAATCATAAAAAGGTATCACCATTCTACTGGCCGAAGATCATCCACTTGTAAGAGAAGGAATCCGTTCGCTTCTGGACAGCGAAAAAGATTTTACGGTGATCTGCACAGTCAAAGACGGTTGGGAAGCCATCAAAATGGCCGACCAACTACATCCGGATGTTGTCCTAATGGACCTGGAGATGCCAGTGTTGGATGGCATGACAGCGTGCAAGAAAATACTCTTAAACAGCAGGGATTCCCGTGTTCTTATTCTATCGGCGCACTCGGAGGAATTTTATCAGGGCGAAGCCATCCGAGCAGGAGCAGCGGGCTTTGTCGCGAAGCAAGCGCTCGCAAGCGTTGTCAGCCAGGCGATCCGCGTGGTCCATAGTGGGCGCCTTTTCTTTCGTCCCACCGTTCTGGAGAAACACCAGAATAAGCGCCAGGTCCTGAACTGGAATGGAGATCACGGTCCCAAAAGACGACCAAGCTTGAACTCGTTCGAAAGGGAACTGTTAAAGTTAATTGTGGAAGACAAAGCGAACGAAGTGATCGCCGACACCCTAAATATAAGTACGGAGGCGGTCGATCGGCAGCGGGAATGCCTCATGGAAAAATTGAATAAAGCCGATAAGGCTGCCCTCACGCGCTACGCCATTGGCGAGGGGATCGTTAAAGGCAATGTGCGGCCTGAGTTTGATTGAACGAGTCCTCAAGCTTCAGAATTCATTTCCAGCCCATTGCGCGCGGGCGGATGATGGAATCAAGCACTAAGGATTCCATCATGTAGCGGGGGTTCAGCGGAAGCCACCCGTTACGAAAACGATGAGAGCCACGATAAGCAAGAGCCCAACCAAGCCGCCACCAATTGCAGGGCCTCCAATGTAAAAGCCACCGCCACCAAGGACGAGAAGGAGAAGAAGTATAATAACAATAAGGTTCATTCGTGTAGTCTATCCTATTTTAGAACAGCTTATTATGGGGTCTATCCCTACTTCCGAAATTAAGTGCTTCAAGCAGCTTTTAAGAATTAAGCAGGCGATTCTCATCCGCCTCCCGCCTACTTAAAAATCGGGCGTCGCAGGACAACGCGGCTGAGCGCGTTTGAAGGAGACTTGACCAGTAGCTCGTTGAGAAAATCCGACATACTTAAGGTGTCTGACTCCTCAATCCGCGCCAACGCAAACATCGAGCTTAGGGCAAAGATCGTCACCGCCGCGTAAAGCAGCGTGTAGCGATTCACCGTGACGCCCGCCATCTCGAACTGAAACCCGCCTAATAAGTCGATCGAGAAGCCCCAAAGCACTGGCAACAAACCCAGCGCGAGCGAATTCGAAACACTAAATATTGCGAAAAAGTGGCTCCGCCCCATCGGTGGGATTACCTGCATGACCAGCCGCATATTGGAGGTTTGGTAAAGCGCATGCACACACCCCCAAGAGCCCTGAACCAAGACCAAAGTGACCCAGTTCAGCGGAATAATCCGCGTCGCAATCAAACCCCACAAGGTGAAGTGCACTCCCTGCAGCAAGATCGAAGTTTTCAGAAGCGGTTTGCTGCCCGATCTGTCCAGAGACTTTCGCAAAATAAACAAGCCTAGTATGCTCGCCCCGGCCGCGCTTGCGTGGATCGCCATGAAGGCCCCGTTGCCCAGCCCAAACTCATCCCGTAGCAAGGGTACTACCATGATGCTACTGCCCGTCCATGCGAGCAGTGTAACAAAATTGTAGAGCAAAATCCGGCGAAAATTCCGGTGGCCCAACAGCGCCGCCCAAGGGATTGGTTGACGGCTTCGGGAGGTCGCCTCGATTTCCACATCCGGAATGCGCCGTAGGAAAATCAGGCAGATCATTCCGAATAGCGCCCCCGTCGCTATCACCATGAGAAAGCCGGACCGTCCGGGGAGCAGGTGAAACACCAGGCCGCAGCTCAATGAAACGAAGGTCACCACCGCCAGCATGCAGATCTGCTCAAGCGAAAGGTAGCGACCGCGCACCTTTTCCGGAATGAGCTGCGTAAACCACGGCAGTATGCCAGCCGAAGCAAAACCCCGCGCCGTCGAAAAGGCCAAGAGCATCAACAACATCAACAAAACGCTCGCCGTCCCGCCCAAACGCCCCTGAAACAGCACGACCAGCACCATGCCCACTGCAAAAATCGAACGCACCGCCCAGCCCGTAAAGACAAAGCGACGGTAGCCCACTTTTTCAATAAATCCTGCTGCTGGAATCTGCAGCACCGTCAACAACGGCGCTGCCCCCATCACAATACCCAGCACCGTGGCCGAAGCGCCCATACTCTGAAAGTAAAGCACCATCGGAAACCCGAGTAGGATCGACCAGCAAACCGCATTTGCCGATTGAAAGCAAAAAAGGTTACCCGCCGCCGCCGGTAGCGGCTCCACACCCGCTGGTGCGACACTGCTGTGCTCAGTCATAAATGCTGAACACTGGCATAAATTTCACTGGCGGCGATGGAAAAGCAGCCTGTTCACGCTCATTTTCCATAACCCTGACAACCGTTCCGGCGCTTTTTATTTGAACAGGCACGCAGCCTGATCGCTCGACAAGCGGTTTTTTCTCAAATCTCAAATTTCCGATCTCAAATACTTTTCCATGCGGCGTGCAGGCGCTAAATGAAAAGCCTGACAACTGTTCCGGAAAAATGCCTTTTGGCGCGACAGCAGCCAACAGTGCATTATATTGCCCCACTATGTTTACCGGACTTATCGAAGAAACAGGCACCGTCACCACCTTCCAGGAAGGACCCAAGTCGTGGCGCTTGACCATCAGCGCCGACAAGGTTTGCCAGGGGCTCCAGCCTGGCGACAGCATTGCCGTCAATGGTTGCTGCCTGACCGCAGTCGATTTCGGCGCCGACCACATCAGTTTCGACCTGCTCGCCGAGACCATCCGCCTAACCTCCTTCCAGACTCTCCGCCCCGGTGTGCCCGTCAACCTTGAGCGCAGCCTCCTCCCCACCACCCGCATGGGCGGGCACTTCGTTAGTGGCCACGTCGACGGCCTTGGCACCATTCGCCAAATTGGAAGTCAGGGCAAAGACACCATCCTCGAAATCGAGCCCCCCGCCGATCTCCTCAAGTACCTCGCCCCCAAAGGCTGCATCGCCGTCGACGGCATCTCCCTCACCGTCGCCGAAGTCAAAGCCACCACCTT
>REBV01000131.1 GCA_007692545.1 Puniceicoccaceae bacterium | reverse complement strand
CAATGAGGGTAACACCGTTGTCCGCACCCCGAAACTGGACCGGCTAGCTGAGACCGGGGTTGTTTTCCGGAATGCGTACACCCCGTCGCCCATCTGTATTCCGGGCCGACAGTGTATGATGGCGGGGCAGTTGCCAAAAACCTGTCAGTGCTTCCATTATGGCGACGATTTGCCGCCCTTCAGCAACACCTTCGCGCATCAGTTTTCACGTTATGCCTATCACACCACCTGCAGTGGAAAGCTGCACCACGCAGGGCCGGATCAAATGCAGGGCTGGACGACGCGTGTCGCCGCTGACACCGAGTTAATGGATCATCACCTTAAAGGAGCCATTAAGGAAGAATTCGCCCGCTACACGCCAAAACCAGGAACCGGTAAATGGTCCAATCAGCGCGAAGTTGAGGAGGCTAGAGCCGTCGAAGGACCGCACATGAAGTTCGACGCCCACGCGGTCGAAAGCGCGCTGGATTACCTCGAGCGTTATTTTTCCGATCCGGTCTATCAACGTCCGCAAGCCCATCGGCCACTGCTCTTTAAACTCAGCCTCCTGCAGCCGCATTATCCCTTTTTTACCGACGAGGAACGGTTCGCTTACTATCTGGACCGCGTTCCGCTTTTTCTTGAAAAACCCTGTGCGCATCCAGTCTTGTCTTTGAGTCAGCAAAATCGACCGGTCAATGTTTCAGAAGAAGCGATACGCCGCGCGACTGCCGCATATTACGGGATGGTGGATCAGGTGGACACTTATTTCGGACAGGTCATGGACAAGCTTGAGGCACTGGGCGAAGATCTGGATGAATGGATCATCGTCTACACCTCGGATCACGGAGAAATGCTCGGTGAACACGGGATATGGGAGAAAACCCGTTTTTATGAAGCCAGTGCGCGGGTACCCTTGATCATCCGCTGGCCCAAGCAGTTTAAGCCGGGCGTGGTCAACGAAAATGTCAATCTGTGTGATCTATATGCTACCCTGTGCGACCTCGCCGGGCTTGCGATTCCCGACGGCCTCGACAGCCGTAGTTTGCGTCCTCTGCTGGAAGGGAAAACCGGAAACTGGGAGGACGAGACAATCAGCCAATTCGGTAAGTCTCATATCATGATCAAGCATGGGTCGTTGAAATACCAATACTACGGTGAGGATATCCCTGAAGTGCTTTTTGATCTCCAAAACGATCCGAAAGAAACGGTAAATGGGGCAGAGCTACCGCAGTATGCTGATGCTATGCAGCGTTTTAGAAAACGTCTTGCGGGCCTCGGGTACGGACCAAAAGCCGACACTGATTACCAAAATGCGGGTTATTTGCCTTAGTCGACAATGGCGACCACCCGGGTCCAGCCTGCGCTGCCACCTTTGATTTTTACCGGGAAGCAAGCGACTTTGAAACCAGTTGACTGTGGCAACTGATCGAGGTTGGCCAGTTTTTCGATTTGGCAGTACTCCTGCTCAATTCCCGCACGGTGAGCTTCCCAGAGTTTTTCGGCGTCGCCATCCTGCTTGAATTGCTCAGTGGTCGCCCAGAGGGGGCGGTCCAAGCCCCAACAATCTGTTCCGATAACGCGGACCCCCTGTTCCAGCAGCCAGAGTGTACTGGCTTTGGTCAAACCCGCGCCAGCGGTGAAGTATCCTGCCTGTCCCCACAGCTTGTCTGTATCCGTCCATAGCATCACAATATCAAAGGCCTTGAGCTCGTAGTTGATCGCTTGAAGCGCGCCTTGTAGATCCTCAACCGAGATGCGGGCGCCTTTGGTTTTGTGCCGAAAATCCAGTCGCACTCCGTTCTGGAAAAACCATTCCAGCGGCATTTCGTCGATCTTGCGGGCGGGTTTGCCCATGCTGGTCGGGTAGTAGTGCCACGGGGCGTCGACGTGGGTACCGTTGTGGGTGTTCGCCTCCACATGGTCGGTCGCCCAACCCTGGCCACCAGTCAGATCGCTGACTGCAACTTGCAAAAACTCCGCCATCTGAGGGGCAGTTTGTCCATGGTTGTTATGGGTGATTTTTACGCCGAGTGGTTCACTGGGCGAATCTTCCAAGGGGACGTTTAGATCGTAAAATGTGGGCATGGGTGTGGTCTGCTTCGTTTCGGTCGGGCGTACTGGCGGACAGGTCCGAGCTTCTGTATTACTGGCTTTATCACAGGATAAGCGACCAAGCCTTGGGCATGCCCCACATCGATACAAGCGCAATTGCGGTTTTCCTTGGCTAACGGCGACCCCGGTTTACCGCCTTTCGACAAACCAGTCAGTGCATTCCGACATTCATTCAAAATGAATTGCCAGAGATGCTCGGACGCTGACAATCCGTTTCATGTTAATGCAGCTATTGGGCGGGGTCGGTCTTTTCTTACTTGGCATGATTTTGTTGACGGATGGGCTGAAGGCATTTGCCGGAGATGCCCTGCGCAAGGCACTGCTCCGCTTTACCGGGCGTCCGGTCACGGCGTTTTGTTCCGGTGCGGTGGTGACGGCATTGGTCCAGTCTTCCAGCGCCACGACCCTGGCGACTATAGGATTTGTCAGTGCAGGTTTGATCGGCTTTGCTCAATCGATTGGCATCGTCTTTGGTGCAAGTCTCGGAACCACGAGTACCGGTTGGATCGTGTCGACGCTCGGCTTGAAGTTTAGTGTTGGCTTGCTTGCCCTACCGCTGATTTGTATCGGTGCGTTTATGCGCTTGCTTGGGCCCCCGCGTTTGGCCTCGCTCGGCCTGGCGCTCGCTGGATTCGGGTTAATCTTCGTCGGTATCGATGCCTTACAGGCAGGTATGAGCGGCTTAGCTGAGGCGGTGGATTTGTCACGCATGCCTGCGCGTGGCTTTTGGGGACATCTGGCACTGCTCGCCGTGGGTGTTGCGATGACTGTAGTGATGCAGAGTTCCAGTGCGGCCGTCGCCACGACATTGGCTGCCCTACACGCCGGAGCGATTGACTTTGAGCAGGCGGCCTCGCTCGTTATCGGTCAGGCGATTGGAACGACCGTGACTGCTGCGATCGCCGCGATCGGCGCTACCACGGCAGCGAAGCGGACAGCGCTCGCCCACATCCTGTTTAACGCGGCAACTGGCTTGATCGCCCTTGTCCTTTTGCCGGTCTTTCTTGCCCTTGTCACCCGCCTTACCGCTGCCTTCGAGGGAACGCCAGGGGCAGTTAGTTTGGCCGCGTTTCATACGCTTTTTATTGGCTTTGGGGTCGTACTATTCCTTCCCTTCACTTCTCAGTTTGCCCGTTTGATTGAGCGGATTTTACCCGAAAAAGGCTTTTCCTCGACCCGCTACCTCGACCGTTCGCTATTGCAAATACCACCGGTCGCGCTGGCGGCGGCGAGTCGGTCTTTGGGGTTGATCGCCGGAGAAACCTTGAGCTTGGTTGAGGCCAGAGCGGGGTTTCGCCCCGTAGTCGGACCAGTGAATGCGCGTCGTGAGCGTCTAAAGCAGGGATTGAATGAGGTGCGGGTATTTATCT
>REBV01000025.1 GCA_007692545.1 Puniceicoccaceae bacterium | reverse complement strand
AAAGATTTTTCGCCTCGGCAATTAATGAAGTTCGCGGCTTGGATGCTGCCATTGAGTATGATTTTTCTCACAATAATTGCGGTGCTCATTAACGCTGTGATGACTGATGAAGCTATTTCATTTACCGCGATTGGAGACGCAAATCTTGGAGGCGGCTTTCTCGAAGCAACTAAGACAAGATATGCGGACTGGCCTATCACTTTTGGACTTTTAGTTCTCCTGCAAGGCCCATTAGCCCTTGGTGCTTTTGCGGCGGGCTTGGCCGCTGCTAAAACGGATTTTTTCTCTGAAAACAGTGCTGGATTTAATCTGATTCAACAGCATTTGCCACTTCTAATCATTATCGCTTTGCCTTCGAATATTTTGTACGCTGCTGTCGTCAGCGGTATTGTGCCGGAAACTTACGAAATATTATCTCTACTTGGGTTTGTGTTAATAGCCATCGGTGCGCCTGCACTGTCATTGATTTATTTATATCTTTTCATTCGTCTTTCAAGAGTGATTAAAATGCCACATTTACTGGTGCTTGCTGGGCAAAATTCTCTGTCATCCTATGTTGCTCAAGGGGTGCTGGCTGGGTTTGTATTCGGCGCCTATGGTTTGGGGTTGTTTCACGCGCTCGGCCATGCGGCTTTGATTCCAATTTCTTTAACAATCGCTCTTATTGCTATGGTTTTGGTGGGTATTTATGCCAAGATTTTTGGGCGGGGTCCATTAGAGCCGATTTTGCGCAAAATTAGCGGACGTTGATAGCGGCATAACAATTTGCTGCTCGCGGATAATTTGCCAGTGAGCAAGGCGTCACGTTTCATCGTATTTACGGTAACAGGTAACAGGTTGAACGTAGAAATAATCGGGGATCGCAACTTCATTCGCTCCGTTCAGGAGCATGACGGAGTGTGGGTGCTGCTTGGTTGGGTTCGACAAGCCTACAAATTATTGATATTTTGGCATCCCCCAAATACGGCCACGATGCGCTAACTTACACAGTGGATGAACTTCGTGCCAAACTCAAAACATAACAAGTCGCATCAGCTCGTGCCGCTGTACTCGAGCATTAAGTCGGATTGAATGATGAAG
The DNA here is from genome assembly GCA_007692545.1 of Puniceicoccaceae bacterium. Classification (GTDB taxonomy): domain Bacteria; phylum Verrucomicrobiota; class Verrucomicrobiia; order Opitutales; family Coraliomargaritaceae; genus Thalassobacterium. Next base: position 2,398 of record REBV01000025.1, on the reverse strand, counting down.
GTAGTTTTAATTCCAGGCATGGATGGTACAGGAACTCTATTTGCTCCTTTGATTCAGGCTGCACCTGCTGGACTTGAAGTTATTTCGTTGCCACTAATTCAAAAATCCGATGCTGGATACGAAGATCAAGCGAGGCATGCAGCTGATAGCATAGGTGATGAACCAGTGGTCTTGGTGGCTGAATCATATTCAGGGATGGTTGCGTACAGCATGCTGAAGAATGGCTGTCCGAATATCCATCATGTAGTGTTTGCTGCTAGTTTTATTGCTTGTCCTTCACGGTTGGCAGTGCTGGCAAAGTATCTACCTGTAGCCCTGCTAAAAAGCAGCGTAGTTCCAAAGTATTTGCTGGGCAAGTTCCTATTCAGTAAGTTTTCAACGCCAGAATTGGTTTCGCTTTTCGATAAGTCACTTAGCGGTGTGGGCAATAACATACTGAAAACAAGGCTTTCTCAAATCGCAACGCTTCCGATTCCGAGCATGCCTATAAGTGTGCCATGTTCTTATATACGGCCCAAGGGCGATATTCTGGTATCGAAAGGAGCCATTGAACACTTTCAACGGCTATGCCCAAAGCTGGCTGTTTACGAGGTTGACGGAACGCATTTTGTTCTTCAAACAAGTCCTCATCAATGTTGGCGGGTGATTCAGAGTGCAATCGTATGACAATCAGGCGCAGCGGATGCCAGAAAGATCTGGTTGTTGGTGATCTACAAAAGAGAATCGAGATTTATGCCTGAACCCGATCTAGAAAAAATCATGACCTTTGCCTTGCCGAAAGAACTTGGCCGATGGCTCAAGGAGAATCACGCCAGGGAAAGTGAACTGTGGGTGAAGATATTCAAGAAAGGGACTGGGGTTCCGAGCGTGACTTGGGACGATGTTGTGATTGAGGCGCTGTGTTGGGGTTGGATTGATGGCGTTAAGAAGTCACTAAATGACCAAGCCTATGCCCAGCGGATCACTCCTAGGAAAGTAAGAAGCACATGGTCGAAGAGGAACAGAGAACATGCAGAGCGTTTGATAAGGGAGGGCCGGATGAATGAGCCGGGGCTTGTGCATGTTCGTTCCGCCAAAGCAGATGGTCGATGGGAAAACGCCTATGCGGTCAGTGAAATAGAAGTGCCCGCAGATTTCTTAGCCGCACTTGAGAGCAAGCCGAAGGAAAAACAGTTTTTTGAAACGCTCAATAAATCGAGTCGTTATGTCATTGCCTACGGATTGATATCTGCGAAGAAACCCGAAACGAGGCTGCGGCGATTCAAAAAATTCATGGACATGCTCACTCACGAAGAAAGACCGGACATTGGCTTCAATAAATCAAAGAAAGCATAGACAGCGCTGATGATGAACGTTGGACAACAATGAAGACCTTACCTGAAAGCCTGCAGGCAGACTTTGGTCGAGATGGTTTCGTCATGCTCCCGCGGTTCCTGGAGCCGTCTCTTAACAGCCGACTCCGAGCAAGTGTCGAGCTGTTAATGGAGGACGTCTACACGGCCCCCAAGAAGTGGGAAGCCGAAGCGCTGTACCAGAGTCAATGCCAGCCTGACCAGCTCGCGCACCTTTCGGGTGACCAGCGCAAGAATGCCGAGGCTATGCTCTATATCGTTGGCCGCCTTACACGGCACCTGCCCGACGTTAAAGCCTTGCTTGCATCAAGGTCGGTAGTGGCAATAGCCGAGGCGGTCCTGGGAGAGGAAGTGCGACTTCACTTTTCCAATTTGACCCTGCGAGCCTCTCGTTTGGGCTGTGGCAATGCGTGGCACCGCGACTACCCTAATCAGTTTTGCTGTGGCGCTGATGAGCGGCAGTTGCGGCTAATCATTTGTCTTGACGGCATGGCTGAAGCGCAAGGAGCGGTTCGAGTGGTAGCAGGTAGCCATCATTGGACAAAAGCCCAGTGGGCGACCTTTAAGCGGAGTGACGAGGCGAAAGCTAATGGCGACGTACGAACGCTTGGTTGCCCACCGGGCACCGTGGTCGCGCTGGACTGTCGGACAGCACACTCGGTGTTGCCCAACATCTCAGCCGAGCCTCGCGCCAATATTATCGCCCAGTATGGAGCGCGATCTAACCCGCTTGCCGTCGGTGACTACGAGCTGGAATGTAATGAATCAGAGTCAGAGTGATAACGACGTGCCACGGTCACAGACTCCAGTGTCTAAGAGTCGTCCAACAAACAGCGGCATCGGCTGGGGATGGTATTGCGCATGCAGACGCGAAATCCCGGGTTTTAAACGGTCTAGCCCGATGAAAATTGTTTGGTCCCCGCTTGTGCGAAAGCTGGGCGTTATAGGATTTAGAAGTGCTGATCCACATCCGTACTGTTGTGGATAATTCGTTGGCCCTGAAAAATGGCGTTTCAAGCCTGAAGCGCCATACGATTTACATCCAA
>REBV01000122.1 GCA_007692545.1 Puniceicoccaceae bacterium | reverse complement strand
GTTACTCGTGACCATTTTTAAAATCGCCGTCGGATCCGGTTGCACAGCGTCGCCGTACTGGCTTTTGGCCAGCTTGTAGGTGAAGTCGAGTTCGGCGAAAAGGTTGGGACTGTTGAGCAGCCCATTGTCAGTTCCGAGCAGTAGGTTCACACCCGCATCGAGGAGGGCGGCAACGGGCGGTAGCGGTAGTCCAAGATTCGCGTTGGCCCGCGGGTTCAGCACAGCCGTGATTCCGGAGGCTGCCATGCGCTGAATTTCCTCTGGATCGGCTACCGTGAGGTGCACGATCAAATCCGGACCGTAGAGCTCGATCGCGCGCTCCAGATCACCCAAGCCAGTGCGGGCGAGCGAGAGTTCGCGGTATCCGGCATTTTCCAAACAATGAATCGCCCTCGCCTTCCCCGCCGACCGAGTAAGCTTCTGGATCTCCCGCCAAGCTGGATCCGTCAAATCATTCATCGTACTTTCTGAGAAACCATCCGCCACCTCCAGCAGTTCCAGCAGCTCTTGCCGGGCAAGTTCGGGCAAAGACTCGGTATTTACCTCCAAGCGAACATCATCAAAAGGCACCTGGTCGAATTGACCGAGGATGATTGAGCGCACCCCGGTCTTTTGGGACGCCTCTCTAAGGCGACGGGCCCCCTCGGGTCCCTGCTCCCGAAAGTCAATGTGAGCCACCGTCCCGGTTGCCGCCATATAGCCGAGGGCATCGCAAAGGCTCTCAAGGTGAGCGGAGCGGTCCAGTTTCGCGAGCTCCTGGTATTTAAATCCGTGTGGACGGAAAAAGCCCTGTTCGAGGGTCAGTCCGGTCGCCCCGTCAGGAAAAGCAGCATCCCCCATATGGGTGTGTCCGTTCACGAGCCCGGGAATCAAAACCGTAGCACCTTTATCAATACGGTTCATTGGCTCGACGACGTCGAGTTCGCTGATGATACCGTTTTCGATGGTGAGCGAGGCACAACGGTGGGGCTCGAGTTCGGCCCCGAGCAAGGCAATGCAGTCACGGTAAATCATGCCGATGGCTCCGTTTTTTCTGCAACACCCTTCTCACCATATTCGGGAAGGTAAACGAAGATCAGCATAATGCCAAGACAAGCAAACATCCGAAAAGCCGCGTCCTGACCGTTCCAGATCGAAGACTGCCACATCGTAAACCACTCTCCACCGACGGTGATGAAGGCGACAAACCACTGCAGCATACTGACAACCAGGCCCAACAGCGCAATTTCCTTGGCGGCCTGAAACTCGGAAGCATTCGCTTTGATCGCAAGCAACATCCGGTAGCCACCGTAAAAACAAAGCGCCATCGCAATGGCTTCCCAAAGAATGATCGACCAGTAAAAAAGCGTATGAATCAAAGGACTTTCGATCGACCGCCAAAGCAATTGATTACCTTCGAATACGGTGGTCATGCCGAGGACATTTTCCACAAATAGAAAATTCGACCCGTAATCTGTCAGGTTATTTAAAACAACGAGAAACAGGAAAAAACCAGCCGAAAGGACAAGTGAAATTTTACAAAGACGGATACTGTACATAGTTCTGGGAGGTCTGTTTATTAAGCAAGTAAAACCATAGCAGAATGCCCGCCATTTTCTCTCGGATCAAAAGATAAACTGACTTTAGGCATTTAGATTGCTGCAAAGATGACGATGAAGTCAAAGCTATGCTTAAGCCCATGCTCAAAACCATCGTTGTGGGTCAAAACATGGCAGACAATTGGCCAGATGGAGGCGCGCCCATTAAACGTCTTCAGCTTTAATGATCTGCATGGCGCACTATGTCCGACAAGTCCCCGAACCAGCCTCCCCTGCCCAGAGCGGGGACTGATCGCCCGTCTGGCGCAGGCGCGTTCAAAAGAGCCAAACAGCTGCCTTTTCGGACTCGGCGACGACCACGCTGGCAGCGTTTTTGACGCCGCCATGAGTGAAGCATCCTTGCCGGATCCAGCATGGACTTTGATGCATGCCTGTGGCGTCGATGCCTTTGTCCCGGGCAATCATGACTTTGATTGGGGCGTGGAACGCTTCGTTGCGAAACTGAAAACAACTGATGCCACACCACTGGCTATCGTGAGCAACCAAGTGGAGGATGGCCCCTTGGCAGAAGTATGTGCCAAAGCTGCGCTGCTTTGTTTCGGCTCAGCAGGGCAGGCCTTACGACCAGCCGCTGCCGTTTTCGGCTTGGTGACCAAAGAGCAGAACCGGGCCCAAAGGGTGATGAGTGAGACTGTCTCGCTACACGATTGGATCGCGGTGCTTCCGGCAAACTGTCCCATCATCATCCTTTCCCACCTCGGCCTCGCGGCTGACCGTGAGCTGGCGCTCGGACTGCAACTCAAGTTCCCGAACCGAACCAGTTACTGTTTGATCTTAGGGGCGCATAGTCATGACAACATCGCCGAGCCCAGTTTATCCGGTAGCGGAATAAGCTACGCACAGGCAGGACAAAAAGGGGCCTTTTATGGACTGAGTCGATGGGATAAAAACGAGTGGCAGACGGCCATCTACTCAGAGGATAAATTGCCCGAGCAGCTTTCGCCTACTACAGAGCTTCAGCAATGGCAGACAAAATGGAGTGATTGGCTTACGCAGATAAACGACCAGCGAAGGCTGCGGATACCTAATACCGCCGACGAAGCGCAACGCTACCGCGGCGCTTGCCCTCATATGCAGTGCTTGGTTGATCGTCTGAAAGTATTCGCAAAAACGGTTTATTTAACTGATCGCCCTATCCTGGCGGGACTCTGTGCACGCACATTGGGTAAGCTACCCAAAACCACCGAGCTTGATCGACGCGGCCTATACGACTATCTGCCCTATCCCGATATTGTGGCAGTCATGAAATTACCCCTCGCCTGCTTGCCTGAACTCCTCCGCTTAAACGCGCAGCGTTTACGCCACCCACCCGGGTATCGGAGCGATTTGGGCTACCTCCATTTTGATGCCAGTTTACGCCACGAAACCAAGATCGCTAATGCTGCGGTAGAATTAAGCACTTGGCATTGGGAGGCAGAGCTCCCGGCAGCGGAGGAGGCCTTTTATTTCGCAACGACAGAATACTGCGCTGGCGGAGCGGGCGGGTTTGCCGCGTTTTTTGAAGCGCTGGGACTGACCACACAAATGTCAGAACGCATTCATCCAAAAGAAATCCCATTTCGCGAATGGCTGTTCGAAACCTACGCCCGAGGTTAATGCAGATCGGTGTAATCCGGAGATATCGCCGTGCTATCGGCAAATCCGAGGAGTTCACGGGCTTGTGCAGGCCGGGAAATGAGCTCGTTAAAACTTGTCGCAGGAAAACAGACCAGCCGGGCATCGCTTCCAATTTTCAAAGAGCCGAAACGATCCTCCAGCCCCATGATTCGCGTAGGTGCCGTAGTCACCATACCGGCCGCAGCATTCAGTTTTGTATCGAGGTGTGCAATACGTACAGACTGGATAAACACTTCCAGTAGATCAAAATCGCCCCAAGCGTAGAAAGCGT
>REBV01000137.1 GCA_007692545.1 Puniceicoccaceae bacterium | reverse complement strand
GCCGAGCCCAGCACCAGCCCATCGCTGAAGTAGCGCACCCGGCAGCGCATCGCCGCGGCCAAAGGCAGCACGCCCCCCTGCTGCTCGATCACCCGGCAAGCCGTCTCACGGTCAATCGCACGCCCTCCCATCAGCCAGGGGTCGGCCCCCTGACCAAAGAGCAGGCTGCGGTGTGCACTCAGAATACCCTGCGCACTGTGGTCGCCCCCGAGGTAGTTACCCCAGACACGCAGCAGACCCGCCACCGCCTGACGATTGCCAGCCACCGCCTCCGCGTAGCCACAGAAACGGTAGTCCTTCGGATCCTTTACTAGGCCTGCCCGAACAGGGTTTAAGTCAATGTAGGCAGCCATCGTTTGCAACGGATTCCCACGCCCCTCCACCAGCACAGACTTAAAGCGCTCCGCCCACAAAGTCCCAAAGCGTTCGTGTGTCTTGTTAAACCAAACCGTAAAACGCTGTTTCAGAGTCTTCATAAACTCGGACACATCCCCCATCCGCGCCAGCAAACGCTCGCGGATCGCCGCCGCCGACTCCCCGCCCGCCGACAACTTAGCCGCCAGGATCTTAATCGAAGCCGTCTCATAACGCGTCGGCTTCGGGTAGAGCACCTTGTAACGGCGCAGCAGTTCCGCATCGCTCACACAATCTTCCACCGGAACCTCCACCAGCACATGGAAATGATTGGACATCACGCAGTAAGTCAGCACACGCACACCGCTAAAGTCCGCCACCCGAGCGATCATCTTACGCAAAACCTCCTTCTCCCGCCGCCCGAACAACCGCTCACCATTCACCGTCCGCGTCATACAATGATACACGGCATCCATCCCCACCACACGTATTCGACTACTGCGCATGACTACGACCATGCACCCACAGCCCACTGAGTCAACAACAAAAAAAGGGACAGACTTATTCTATATTTTTTAATCGGATTTCTGTGTATTCCGCCCTTTAGCGCCACTCGTGCTTTGGGTAGCGTCCGGCCAATTCTTTGCGCACGTGCAAATAAGCTCCGCTCCAAAAACCATCCAAGTCATCCGTCAGATGAGCGGGCCTCTGATTGGGTGCAAGCAACTCAACTAGAAGAGGCACCTGGCCATTAGCCACCCGCAAGTAACTGCCGGGCACGTCATAAAAGTCCTGCAATTTAGAACTGATGACGGCTCGCCCATCAGCTTCGTAGCGAATACGCGAAGGCCAATTACGCCCAGGTAGCGTAATTTCCGCTGGTGCGTACGCATCAATATAGTACTGCTGCTCAGGACGAATCCACTCTTTGACCGTAGTTAAAACAGGCCGATCTTTGATCTCTTTGTAACTGAGCGCTCCATGGCAAATCTGACCGACCAGTAAAGCACGGGCCTCTTCGTCAATTTGCGCCACTTCAGTCTCAGGACAATGCATCGCCACAAAGTTAACCCGTTGTATCCAATTCTCCACGGCACTATCCCACTGCTTCATCTTCAGGTTCCCATTGATGACTTCATGCGCCAGCAGTTCAGCAGCGCGATCTACGTCAGGCCTCCCGTGCTCTTTAACTTGTAAAACCAATTCACGAAAGCAGCGCTCGCGCCGACTATCGACCCGGCGGGCGACTGGATCATAGACCGCTTGCGCAACATCAGAAAAATCCTCTGGGAAAGCTTCCTCCAGCCAGGATAAATCCACCGCCGTGGCCAAGCCCAGCAGCACAGTCACCTCACCTCGCAGTTCACGCTCTTCCATCTCAGCAGCAACAAAAAACTCTGCCTCGACAATGCTCTCGCGACGCAGCTCGCCGCTAGGCCCATGAACCATTCGGCAGCGCCGCGTGCCCCGGTCATTACGCTTGCAGAGGTGGTCACTAAAAGCCACGAGAATGCACTGACTGATACGTTCTTCCGCATTGGGCAGTCTACTTGATCGAACATCAAACCGAGCTCGTTCCGCTAGCTTAAGCAGTTGCTGAGCCACGGCTCCCGCTTGCCTTGCGGCTCCAGCATGAATACCAAGATCACCACATGCCCGGGGATTAAACTTAACGGCTTGAGCAAACTCAAAAGCACGCAAATGCACAAAAAAATCCGAGCTTGTTGCGACCTTGTCTTCAATTTCGCGGACTTGCTCGCGGCGAACACGATCTTCATAAGCAGCCCGATAAATCGGACGTCCTTGGCTGAGTGCCGCAATCAGCGCAACATCCGGCAATACACCGAGACGATTGCCCTCGATGAGCAATCGGGCATAGCGGGGATGTAGAGGGAATTCGGCCATCTTACGTCCGATTTCTGTAACATGGCCATCTTTTCCGATTGCGCCCAAATCCTGCAGCAGAACTTCGGCCCGCTTCAATGCTTCGTCAGTTGGCCGCTCATACCAGGGGAACGATCTCCAATCACTGATGCCGGATGCGGCCAACATCAACTCTGTCTCCGACAAATCAACGCGCTGGACCTCAGCCTCGTCACGTTCCATACGCACCGCTTGCTCGGCTTCGCTCCAGAGTCGGAAGCAACGCCCGGGACCCGTGCGCCCTGCCCGACCAGCGCGCTGCTGGGCGGAGGCTCGACTAATTCCCTCGACCAGGATCGAGTTAATCCCCCGCTTCGGATCATAGCGCGCCACGCGGGCCAAGCCGCTATCAATGACCGCGCTGACACTTTCGATCGTAATCGAAGTTTCCGCGACGTTAGTCGCCACGATTACCTTTCGGCGCTGACCGCGGGAGACCGCACGATCCTGCGCTTCAGGAGACAGTTCGCCATGCAGGGGTAACACGTCGTATGCCTTCGCCTCGGGCAGACTTTGTATGGCGTCGATTGTCTTGCGAATCTCATAGGCACCGGGCATAAAGACCAGAACATCCCCCGCTTCCCCTGAGGCGTTTTTCTTAAAGGTTTGCGCTGCTCTCTCCCATACCGGAGCGACATCTCGCCCCAGCGCGGCCCCGGCATAGCTGACCTCGACCGGATACATGCGCCCGGTCGCTTCAACCCGGGCACATGGTTGAAGAAATTCCTCAAGCCCATCGACGTCCAATGTGGCCGACATGACGACCAATTTCAAATCAGGACGCTGCGAGGACACGGTTTGCAAGGCACAGGCCAAACTCAAATCACTGGTCAAATGTCGCTCGTGAAACTCATCGAAAACCACTGCACCGACACCAGGTAGCTTCGGGGCCTGTAAAATCTGCCTCAGCAAAATAGCTTCTGTGACAAAGCGAATGCGTGTTTCAGCACTGACGACATTCTCAAAGCGTATCTGATAGCCGACCTCCCCACCCAGCGAAACGCCCCGCTCAGCCGCGACTCGCTTGGCCAATAGACGCGCCGCCAGACGACGAGGCTGAAGGACGACAACCTCGCCTTCTACCCCGCCTTGATCGAGTAGAATCTGCGGTATTTGCGTGGACTTACCTGAGCCGGTCGGAGCCGAAAGCACCACTCGTCCAAATTCAGCCAGACCCGCGAGCAGAAGCTCTGCGGTTTCGTATATGGGAAGGCTGGTGGGGGCATCATTCATTGTTTCGAGTAGTCTGATTGTTTGATTGTTTCCGATTGAGCCCAAGCAAAAAACACGATGCACTCCAGCAATGGAAAGTGAATCCCTTCAACGTGAACTTAGGCAGGAAATCCTGCATGCACGCCGTCGCATCTACGAGGTGGGTGAAGTCACACCTCTGGATTCGATCACACTACGCGATCCGGCCTTGGAAATCTTCGTTAAGCGCGAAGACCTCTCACCGATCCATGCCTACAAGTGGCGCGGTGCCTACAACCGGATGGCCCAGCTAAGCGAAAAGGAGCTGTCCGTGGGGGTCATCACTGCTTCGGCGGGCAACCACGCGCAAGGCGTGGCACTGGCTGCCCGCAAGCTGGGCACCCGCGCAATTATTTACATGCCACTATCCACGCCTCGGATGAAGCAAATCGCGGTGCGGCGGCATGGGGGCGATCATGTCGAGATACGCCTGCACGGCGATAGTTACGACCAAGCCAGTGCGGCAGCCCACGATTGCGCGGCTGAGGAGGATCTCTGCTATATCCACGCCTATGATGATCTCGCTGTTATGGCTGGGCAAGGCACCCTGGCCGACGAAATTGTTATGTCAGGGCGAGGTCCCTTTGATGTCGCTTACCTGCAAATCGGGGGCGGCGGTATGGCGGCGGCGACAGCGACTTGGTTGAAGGTTAACTTCCCGGGCATACACCTCGTCGGTGTAGAAGGCGTGCATCAGGCCTCGATGGCAGCAGCGGTCAAAGCGGGGCACCCGGTGAGCCTTGATCATGTTGATGTCTTCTGCGACGGCACAGCTGTGCGCAAGGTCGGCACCCTCACTCACAAAATCTGCGCTGATCTTATCGATGAATGGATGACTGTGACCAACGATGAAGTATCCGCAGCCATCCAGTTTCTATGGGAGCAATTGCGCTGCATCCCGGAGCCTTCCGGCGCGATGGGTGTTGCTGCTATACTCAAACAGCGCGAGCAACTCGCCGGTAAACGCGTCCTGAGTATTTTGTGCGGGTCTAATATGGATTTCGAGCAACTCGCAAATATTGCCCGTCGATCAGCAGTCGGGGCAGCACGGCGGCGCTATCTGAGGATACAGATTCCTGAAAAAGCAGGTGCCATGTATGGCTTGCTTGAAACCTTACCGAACTCTGTCAGCATTATGGATTTTCAGTATGGTAAAACCGATGCCAACAAGGCGGGACCCATTATCGGCTTTGATGTCTCGCCGATTGAGTTCGACGCCCTTCGGGATGCACTCACCGGCGGTCACTACGAGTATCAGGAGGTCAGCGCCGAATCAGACGTGGGCTTTCGATTGATTCATTACGATCCGAAGCTGATGCAGATTCCAACTTTCATCACTCTGGAATTTCATGAAAGGCCTGGTGCATTAGCCGAATTCCTTAAAGCGGTGAGCCCCCACTCCAATCTTTGCTATTTCAACTACGTTTATTCGGGCGAGCGCGTCGGCCGCGCCCTCCTCGGGTTTGAGTTTGCCAACCACCAGGATCACGACTGTTTTCCTCAAGTGCTCGACTCAGCCCGGCATGCCTACCGTACCTATGAACCCGTCTCTGAGTCGACTCTACTACGAATCATCGGTATATGAATACTTCCTCACTGGTTTTTACAGCTATCATCCCGATCTTCCTAGTGATCGGCTCTGGTTTTCTGGCCCGCCGAATCGGATGGCTGAGTGAAGAGTCTGACCGCAGCCTGATGAACCTGGTGGTCAACCTACTCTACCCCGCCCTCATCTTCAGCTATATTCTCGGCAACGAAGCACTCCGTCAACCGGAGAATATCGTGCTCCCACCACTGGTCGGATTCACCAGCATTGTGGGCGGATTCGGAGTCTGCATGTTAGTGGCCCGCAAGCTTCGCATCGGCAACCAGCGTGAGTGCCGCACCTTCGCCTTCAGCACGGGGATGTACAATTACGGCTACTTCCCGATCCCGATAATCGCCCTGCTTTTTGACCGCGAGACGACCGGGGTGCTACTGGTGCACAATGTCGGCGTTGAAATGGCGATGTGGGCACTGGGGGTCGGTTTTATCCTATCAGCAAACGACCCAAAGTCGCTTTGGCGCCGAATTTTTAGTGGACCCGTCATCGCTATCCTCATCGCCGTACCGATGAACTGGCTGGGTATGGATAAGCAAGTCCCCAATTTCGCGCTCGAATCAGTCGGTCTCCTCGGGCAGTGCGCGATCCCACTCGGCTTGATTTTGATTGGTGCCACTTTTGCCGACTTGGCTAAAGCATCAAAATTAATGGAGCAGCCACAAATATCGATACATGCCTGTCTTTTGCGCCTGGGCATCTTTCCCGCAGCATTTTTATTCTTTGCCTGGCTACTGCCATTCTCAGTTGAGCTGAAGCAGGTTATGATTGTCCAAGCCGCCATGCCGTGCGCCGTCTTTCCCATCGTGCTCGCTCGACATTTTGATGGGGCACCGGATGTAGCCCTAAAAGTCGTTCTAGCGACCACAATAGTCAGTTTTCTAACGATTCCCCTATGGATTGCGCTGGGCCTGGGTCTGCTGAATCTATAGCTATGCTTGATCTGCTTTGGGCAATGACAACACACGCTGTGTCGGTGTGGCCTGCCCGCGACCCGACCCTTGGCAGAACTCTACAGCACCGCCTGCGTAGAGTAACTCGCCACCACCATGGCCGCCCTCAGGGCCCAGTTCGACAATCCAGTCGGCCATACGAATCAAATCCAGATCGTGCTCGATGATCAGTATCGTGTTTCCGGCATCGCGCAGCTTGAACAATAAATCCATCAGGCGCTGGACGTCCAGCCAGTGCAACCCAGTCGTTGGCTCATCCAGAATATAGAGAGTCGCGCCTTGCTGCCGCTTGCTCAACTCCAGGGACAATTTAATACGCTGGGCCTCGCCGCCCGAGAGTGTCGTCGCTGGCTGCCCCAGCTTGATATAGCCGAGACCCACATCAGCCAGCGTGCGCAGCTTTTCAGCAATTCGCGGCTGCTTACTGAAGACCTCCAGCGCTTCATCTACACTCATCTCCAAAACGTCAGCTATACTATACCCCTTGAAGCGAACATCCAGTGTTTCACGGTTGTAGCGCCGCCCATTACAACTCGGACACTCGCTGTAAACATCAGCCATAAACTGCATATCGAGCTTAATAACACCGTCACCCTTACAACGCTCACAGCGACCGCCACTCACATTAAAGGAAAATCGGTTGCGCTTGTAGCCCCGAATTTTCGCCAGGGAGCATTTGGCAAAAAGTTCGCGTAACTGATCGAACAACTTTGTAAAGGTCGCCGGATTTGAGCGCGGGCTGCGCCCGATGGGAGACTGATCGACCTGTATGACGGCCAGAAAATGATCGAGCCCGGAAATCTTGGAATGTTTCCCAGGGATCGACTTGGCACGGTTGAGCTTGAAGGCGGCCGCTTTGGCCAACACATCATTGACCAGGGTGCTTTTCCCGGATCCCGATATCCCGCAAACGACCGTCAACAAGCCCACTGGGAACCGCACGTCCAACTGCTTGAGATTATTCTCAGCGGCACCTTCGATCACCAACCAGTCCCGTTTTGGCTGGAGGGTCCTTACATTTTTCTCGATGCGCATCTCACCGCTCAGAAAGGCACCAGATCGGCTGGCGCAGTCTTTAAAAGAATCCTTGGGACTACCCTGATAAATAAGCTGGCCGCCCTCGATGCCGGCACCGGGGCCAAGCTCGATGAGATGATCGGCCGCCAGCATAGTCTCACCATCGTGCTCAACAACGACGACGGAGTTCCCCCGGTCCCGTAAGCCGATAAGCGTCTGAATAAGGCGACGATTGTCCAGTGGGTGAAGCCCGATACTGGGCTCGTCCAACAAATAAACGACGCCAATCAACGACATCCCGAGCTGCGTAGCCAGACGCACGCGCTGCGCCTCTCCCCCGCTGAGCGTTCCATAGCCACGATTCAGAGTGAGATAGCTCAAGCCCACCTCATTCAAAAACGACAAGCGCGATCCGAGGCCCCGCACCGCATCGCCGACGGTCGCGTACTGGGCATTATCTTGCAAAGACTCAACAAAGGCCTGCGCTTCGAGCAAAGACATCGCCAGAAAATCCGTGATCGAGACCCCCTCAATCAATACACTCAAACTGGCCGGACGCAGTCGACGCCCCTGGCAGGCATCGCAACGGCTACTGGTTTGATAGGCCATCAGTCGCGCACGCAGACCATCACTACTGGTGTGACGGCGAATATTCTCGAGGTCGCTCAGCACGCCTTCGAAGCGCATCGACTCGGGCTTGGAATTACCCCCCTTCAGCTTGAAACTAAAAAGCCGCTCCCCACAGCCATGCAGGATTTGCTCACGAACGTCCGACTCCAGCGCCTCCCAGGGAAGCTCAGGGTCGAAAGGCAACTGCTCGGCGAGTTGCCTCAAGAGCGCGTTGTGACGAATGATCATTTGTTTCGACCCTAGACGCCATGGCTTGATCGCTCCTTTCTTTACCGAAACTGTCGGGTCTGGCACGAGTAGTTCAGGCTGGAATTGCAGCGTCTCCCCCAGCCCGCCGCATTCTGTGCAAGCACCTTCAGCATGGTTCCAGGAAAAATGTCTCGGCGAGATCGATTCGTAAACCTCCCCACAAACCACACAGGCCATACGATTGCTCAGCGGCAGCTCGCGCCAAGCCGCGCCCGCTTCATCTTCAATGAGTATGAGCGCCCGGTCTTTCCCCTCGCTAAATGCCAGCTCAATCGAGTCTGCCAGACGACTGCGTTGCTCCGCCTTGAGCACCACCCGATCCACCACAATTTCGACCTCAATGGTGCCTGCCTTCGAATCAATCAAATCAGGCTCATCCAATCGCCGAATGATTCCGTTGAGCCGCACTCGCTGGAAGCCGCGCTGCTGCAGGCGAGGCAACTCCTCCCGCAGGATAGCCGGTTTGGCGCTAATCCAGGGTGCCAATATCATCAAGCGACTCCCATCCGGCTCGGCGTAGAGACGCGTCAGACAGTCATCCAGTGACCGGCGCTCGATACGCCCGCCATCTTTCGGACAAAAAGGCGTGCCGCAGACCGCCCACAGCACGCGTGCGAAATCCGCAATCTCTGTCACCGTCGCCACTGTGCTGCGTGGATTCCCACCCCCTCCCGTGCGTTGCTCTAGCGCAATAACCGGTGAAAGACCCTGAATGTAATCAACATCCGGACGCGGGATTTGCTCAAGCACCAGACGCGCCTTGGTTGAAAGACTATCAATATACTTCCGATAGCCCTCTGCATAAATCGTATCAAAGGCCAGAGAAGACTTCCCCGATCCACTCACACCCGTGATCACCACAAGCTGATTACGCGGTATATCCACGCTGATGTTTTTCAAGTTATGCTCACGCGCACCCTTTACAGAGATCGAGTCATTCAAGTATGCATTAGAAGGAGTCATTGAAATAAAGTCACGATACACATTAACCGCTTACTGGAGATTTTTACGGGTGTTCTTTATCCCCTTCATCCCAACCAAGTCGATTGATGCGTTGCTCCAGCTGATGCACCTTGGATTCGGAATTCGCGTCGAGCAAGTGTATTTGAAAGCTTGTCCCATTTTTATGGATACATGCAGTGCCCGGCAGGAGGCTAACGACCCAGGCAAATAGGCAGGCGGACTCGGGCCGCAGGTCCATCGTCATCGTCACGGTTTCGGGGCTGAGTGCGGGCTTGATTTGAAATGCGCGCCGGGCCACATCAAAACCGCCACACAGGGACTGCCAAAAGAAATAGGGCAGAAATGCGAGAACATGCAGCGGACTCAATTTCCAAACTCCCGGCGGCCAGAGCCGCAGCGAGCAAAAGGTAGCAATCAGGAGAATCGCCAGGATCAGGAACGGATCTTGCCAGCGGCCCTCGGAGAGGACCCACCACAGCAGCGTGAATCCAAGCAGCCGGCTGAGCACTGCAACGGGGCGTTGCAGCGGGAAGGAGCAATAGACTCCGGCTTGAATCGGATCCGCCGGACGGGACTCTTTTGGCTGTTTGCTGCTGGCTGAGTGGTGCTTCTTCATTGGTTCGGCAGTTATAAGATAAGTAGGCTTATGAAGCAAAGGATCAGACCGATCAAAATAAATCCGACTACCGCCCAAATACCCAATCGTGGCTCAATACGGTTGACCACGGATCGAGTGGATTCGATATCCATAATCCGGTCGGAGAGCGTGGTGAAGTTGAGGAATTCCCGGTCCCACCAGTCGCCCCAGTTGAACGGAATCTTGCGGTAAAGCGTCGTGATCAAGCGTTCGATCAAGACGATGCCATCGCCGGCGGGTATTCGGATAGCGCGCCAAGCCTGCGGTGCCAGACGCAGGAAGCCGACAAAGATCATTCCGCCAGCCAGAACCGGCCAAAGTCCGCCCACCAAGTTGCCCCATGTGAGTGGAGGAAATGGCAGCGGTAAACCAAAATGCATAACTGCAAAATAGGGTCCTAGCGCGACGAAAAGAATGAGCACTGCCCACGGCACGCCCAATCCGGCAAAGGTGCCGTGAGCCGCTGGCTGCTTTCCCCGGCCCAGCATGCGGAGGAACTTGGCCAGCAGCAGGGAGGTAGTGATGGCTGAGAGAGTCAGCAACAGTAGCAGCCATCCGGCATCCGGGTGGTGCGTGCCAGCGATGACTTCCTTAAGGCCGTATTTGGCCAGAGCGCCGCTGGTCAAAGGTGCCCCGGCGATGGCCAATGCAGCCAGGGCCAGGCCGGCCCAGACCCACCTGCGCCAGCGTGCCGGACAGACCGGCAGCAGCCCCGTGCCGAGAAACAAGGCCCCTTTGGCCAGCCCATGGTGCAGGGCAAACAATGCGAGAGCGGGCGCAGCTACCGGCCAGAGTGCGGGATGGGCCAGGCTGATTCCCAACAAAACCGTCATTAGGCCCATCTGGCTAATGCTGGAATAGGCCAGAATTGTTTTGGCGTTTTGCTGGCACAAGCCCAGTCCGGCGGCCCCAAAGGCCGCGAGAAAGCCGAGGAAGATCAAGGTCCCGCTGCCGGTCGGCAATGCTTGTTCGCCGAGTGGCAAAAAGTGGATCCAGCCCAGCAGTCCGGCCTTGATCATGGCCCCGCTCAGCACCGCGCTGGCCGGTGTGGGGGCGACCGGGTGGGCCAACGGCAGCCAAAAATAAAGGGGCACCGCGCCCGCTTTGACGCCGAATCCGAGGAAAGCCAGGGTGCAAATGAGTCCGCGATTGGGACTTTCTCCAATTGCAGACGAGAGCGCGTCCAGCCGCAACTGGCCACCCGCGGCATCGACGGCGAGGAACATGGCACTGAGTAAGAGCACCTCCCCCAGCAAGCTCATGATCAAGTAAATCCGCCCCGCGCGGTGCGCTTCCGGATCTGCCTGATGCACCACCAATCCATAGGAGGCAAAGGTCATCAGGACGAAGAACCCATAAAATGTAATCAGGTCCGCAGCCAGGATCAGCCCGAAGTTGCCCGCCATCGAAAGCAGGAAAAAACATTGAAAACGCCCGGCCCGTGCGTCGTCGGCCAGATAGCTGCGGGCATACCAGCCCGCTAGCGTCCACAGCGTGCCGGTGAGCGCTAGAAAGACCAGGCGCAGCGGATCCAACACCAGCACACTGCCGAGAAAGAGGTCTGCAAATACCACCTCCGGCCAGACGACCCCGCTCCACGCGAGCACCCCGGCTGGCAACGCAGCCAGCACCCCGAGCCAACCCAGTGCTGCCGTTCGCTTTTTCAAGCAGGGCAACAGGCAGGCCAGTAGAATCGGCAGATGGATGATGCAGAGCAGGATCATTTCAGCGGAAACCAGGATTCAACAATTTGCAGGGCGATTTCGACCACACTCCAGTTGCTGGCGGCAAACAAGCCCAGCGCGACCGAGAGTGCGGCGGTGATCAAGGCAGGAAAGAGTAGCATGCGGGGCGTCTCCCAGGAGCGGGAGCTGCGGTGGGTCTCCCACTCTCCGTCGGGCTCGCAAAACCAGGCCCGCTTGAGGATGGGTAAAAAATACATTGCATTCAGCAGGCTGCTCAGCAGCAACAGCGGCATTACCCAGTGGTAGCCCACCTCTAGCCCTCCCAGCCCGAGATACCACTTGCTGATAAACCCGGCCACCGGCGGGAGTCCGATCATCCCCAGCGCGCCCACCGTGAAGGCTCCCATCGTCAGCGGCAAACGCCGCCCGATGCCGTTCATCTCGCTGATGCGATGCACTTTGACTGTCTCCGCAATGATGCCTGCACAGAAAAACAAGGTGATTTTCATCACGCCCTGATGCACCAAATGGACCAAGGCCCCCAGCGCAGCCAGTGGCCCGCCCAATGCGATGCCTAGGGAGATGTAGGCCAACTGGCTGACTGTGGAGTAGGCCAGCCGCCGCTTCAAATCATCCTGCGCAATCGCCCGCAAGGAGCCGAAAATAATCGTCAAGGCCGCAATTACGGCCAGCGGGTGGAGCATCCCCAGGTCTCGCACCAAATCCACCCCGAACACATCGTAAACAATCCGCACGATACCAAAAACACCCGCCTTGACCACCGCCACGGCGTGGAGCAAGGCACTGACCGGTGCCGGAGCCACCATCGCTGCCGGCAGCCAGCCGTGCAACGGCACCAGCGCCGCCTTGACCCCCAGCCCCGCCAGCAAAACCCCAAAGAGGATCATCAACTGCACCTGCTGGTCGCCGGGAAGATTGCTCAATAGCTCGGTTTGCCCAAACTCGACCGATCCGGCCAAAACGAATAGCCAGACCACCCCGACAAAGAGCACCGTGCCGCCGCCGATGGTATAAAAAAGGTAGGTCCGGCCCGCTTCCAGCGCTTTTTTTGTGCCCTGATGCACCACCAGCGGGTAGGTGGCCAAGGTGAGGAACTCATAAAAAATGAAGAAGGTCACCACATTACCAGCCAGCGCGATGCCGGTGCTGGCCGTCACGCAGATACTGAAGAAGCCGAAGAAGCGCCGCCGGTTGGGCGAGCCCTTCAGATAGCCGATCGCGTAAAAAGTGGTGACCAGCCACAGCACGCTGGATAAAATGGAGAATAACAGGGCAAGGGCATCGACCCGCAGGTAGAATTCCAGATCCACCGCGATGGCGTAGCGAAACTCGTAGCTTTCCCCGAGAAAAAATCCACGCAGTGCGACACCCACCAGCAGCACTTTCAACACCGCCCCAAAAAGGTTCAGCAGCGTCCGCAGCCCCACCTGTTCCTCCTTCAAAAAGAAGATCAGGATGCCCGGGCCCAGCGAGCTAGCGACGATGGCGGGCAGCAACCAGCTTTGCTCAGTCATCCCCACCTCCCTCAGTATCGACTTCCACCATCTCAGCAAAGGGTGCCTCGATGTCCAGTAGCGCCATCACCTCCTCCGCCCGGAAGCCGATGACGATCGCACCAATCCCGAGTGCCAGGGCCATCACCTGCAAGATCCCGGGCACGGGCCTCAGTTTTTCCGTCGGCGCTTCGCCGGAGGGCGCGAATGCCAGCCGCAGAATCATAAACACATAGCCTGCTGTCAAAAAGCTCCCCCATACGATCATCGGCGCCCACCACCATTGCCCGCTGGAAAAGGTTGCCTTGAGCAGCATCCACTTGGCCACAAAACCGCCGCTCGGAGGCAGCCCGATCAGGCTGACCCCGGCCAGCGCAAAGGCAAAGGTCGTCATCGGCAGTCGCCCCACCATGTTATTAACGATGCTTTTGTCATCCTCACCCGCGGCCAGGATGAAGATACCCACCGAGAGAAACATGGCGGCCTTGGCAAAGCCATGGGCGAGTGCCTGATAGATCCCGCCGGTCCAGGCGTGCACCAGCCAGGGGGCCTCGGCGCTACCGCTCAGGTCGAGCGTGATGAGCGGGAACAACAGAAACATGTAGCCGATCTGCCCGACCGTGGAATGCGCCACCATCCGCTTCAACTGGGTCTGCCGCAGCGCCTGGTAGGAGCCCCAGACCATGGCCACCGCGCCCAGCACACCCAGTGCCTGCCCCGCCGCGTAGGTCACGGAGCCATCAAACACATCCACCCAAAGTCGCAGCAGCAGATAGAAAGAAGCCTTCACCACCAGCGCGGAAAGAATCGCGCTGACCGGTGCCGGCGCCGAAGAGTGTGCTTCCGGCAACCAGAAATGCAGCGGAAAGAGCGCCGTCTTGATCAGCAATCCGACCACCATCAGCGCGAAGGCGACACGTATGGTCAAGGCATCACCCGGCAGGCGCTCCCCCAGTAAGCCGATGTCCAAGGTACCGGTAGCACCATAAATTAACGCCACTCCGAGCAGGTAGAGCATCGAGCCCACCAGCGCGGCAAAAAAATACCGCAGCCCCGCCCGCAGGGCTGAGGTCTTGCCGGATAGAATCGCCAACGAGACCGCAGCGATCCCCATGATCTCCAGCAAGACGTAGAGATTGAACAAATCACCGGACAGGAAGATGCCGTTAAGTGCCGCCCAGAGAATGAGCCACAGCGGCCAGAATAAAGGCGGGCCCGATCCGTTCGTATCCTCACCCGCAAAAAACGCCGCCGCAAAGACCCCCACCGGCAGGCCAACCAATGCAGTCAACAAAAGAAAGACGCAGGCCAGACCATCAAAGTTCAGCTGAATGCCCAGCGGTGCGGGCCAGCCACCCAATGATTGGCCGCTGATGCCGCTGTCCACCAGCACCCAAGTCAAGGTGACCACCCCGGCCAGCGTCATACCCGAAAAAGCCAGCCCGACCGCTGCGCGCCAGCGTGTCGGCAACAGAAAACACAGCAGCCCACCGATCAGCGGCAGCATAATCGGCAGGGCGGAAACGGTATTGGCTAATACGTCACTCATGTGGATCCGAAAAATCACTACGCCCGGTTTCACGATAGATCCGACGGGCCAGCGCGAGCGCGAAGGCACTCGCACTCACCGCCACCACCAGCCCGGTGATCACCATGGCATGTGGCACCGGATCGGCAAACGCACCCGCATCCCGCGCCCCAAAACTCACCAGCAACAAAAAGACCGAGGCCCCCAGCATATTGACGGCGATGATCTTGTGAAAAATGTGGCGGCGTAAAAAGATGCCGATCAGGCTCATCCCAAAAATCAGCCCGGCGGTCATGGCATAGAGTTGATACGGTTCGAGCGACATCATGGTTCCTGGTCGGTGGTTGATGCAGCCTGTGGGCTGCCGCGATCCGAGCCGTGTAGCCCGATGAAAAATGCCGCCAGCGTGAAAGCAATCGAATAGGCCGCCAGCACCTCCAGCCCCAGGATCCATTGGCCCGCCTGCTCCGCTGGAAATTCCAGAAAACGCCGACCCGCCAACAAAGCACCGGTGCCATGCACCAGAAACGCGGCAAAGCCCAAAACCAGCGAGCCGCGCCAGAGCATCGGCGGTAGCCGCTCCAGCGAAGTGAATCCATTCAGCCGCAAAAGAATCGCAGCCGCCCCCAGCAGCACTCCCGATTGGAAGGCACCTCCCGGCGCGAATTTACCCAGCCACAACAGGTAGCCCGCCGTCAGGACCAGCAGCGGGACCATCGCCCGGGTAAACCAGTCCAGCAGCGCATCCGGGCGAGCGGTATTCGTTTCCTCAGTCGATGCATCGTCTCCCCGCACCACCAAGAGCCCCAGCATGGCCAGCAAGAGCACGCCCACTTCCAACCAAGTATCATAGCCCCGAAAATTCAACAAGACCGCCGTGACCGGGTGCGCCACTCCGGAATCGGGCATCGCCTCGGCGACCGCCTGCGTCAGCCCGCCGCCCGCCGGCATGCGCCAAATGGCCAGCAGCAGGAGCCCCGTCGCCACCGCTCCGACAAGCATCACCACGCTGCGCCCAAAGATGCTGCGCTTGGAGCCACCCCGCGCCGGCGAATCCTTGGGTCGACTGTCTGCCTCAGCCGAGGGCGCAAAGACGCGCAGCGAGTCGATCAGCAACACGCCCAACAGCCCGGCACCGATAGCGGCCTCGGCCAGCGCGACATCCGGTGCCGCCAGCCGCGCCCAGGCGAGTGCCATGCTCAAGCCAAATGCGATGAAGAAAATCGCCGCTTGATACAGCTGACGAACGGTCAAAATCTGCCAAACCAGACCCAGTAGGAAAACACACAGCAGCGCGTCGAAAGCCAACTCAAGCATCCCCGTCTCCTTCCCCTGCTTTCCCTTTCTCTAAATGGGCCAGGGCATAGCGGCCAATTACATAACAACTGGTCGAAGCCGCCCACAGCGCCAGGCCCCAAATCAGAACCAGCTTGGCACCCGCCGCCACCGAATCCGCTTGAAACAAAAGCCCTAAAACAATCAGACCCAAACCAAGATTATCCGCTTTGGTCAGCGCATGCAAGCGACTGAACAGATCCGGAAAGCGCAACAGCCCCAAGGTGCCGCCCAGAAAGAAAAAAGCGCCCACCACACCGCACAGGATCGTTATGATATCCGCGACGCTCACGCCCCGCCTTTCTTAGAACTGCCGGAC
>REBV01000026.1 GCA_007692545.1 Puniceicoccaceae bacterium | reverse complement strand
TCTGAGCGTATCTGAGTTAATCGGTGGCCGACGCATTATCCAGCACGAAATCACCGATTTAGGTCAGGGGTTTCCATTGCCAAATCTTCAATGGGGAACCGATCTTACCTGGACAAGTATTCCAGACAGCTACAAGACGAAAATCCGGTTCCGTTCCGGCTCTATGGATTATACGATACCAACTGCTGATCTGAACGGGCGCAAAATTGCACTTACCTTTGATTTTCCTGAGATTCAGCTGCGTTTGGACGATGGAAGCCCAGAGGCTACAGCCATTGCTGGCGGAAATACCTTCGATTTTAAAATCACGATCACACACCCTGGTAATCTGAATAGGCCGGGCAGTGCACCTCCTTTGGAAGATGATAAGACATATAAGATAAACGATAGCTTCGCTTATGCGATAGTGTATGGTTTTTCACCCTCGGGTCGCCTGCTTCAAAAACGGTTTGAACAGTTGAATACCTATTTGGATTCGCAAGAAGCGGATGACACTTTTAAGGTTAGGTCTGAGCTATTGAATATCATGGGGTTGACTTGGCTTTATCAGTCCGAGTTGACCAAGCGGCTCTTGGCGAGCCAGAACGATGTTTTGACGCTGACACATCACCGCTTCGGACGCATGTCACAAGAAGAGGGCTTTTACATCGATGTAGGACTTTCACTCTCGGCCAATACACCCGCAGATGGTGATCGAGGGAATGGCCGTTATGACAATCTATTTCATCTCGGTTCGCTTTATGCCAGTGCATTTGAGCACGGAATTATTGAGCAAATGCAGCCGGGTGCATCAGCAATTTCCACAGTAAACATTATTCGCCAAGCGAACAAGGACGGCAATCGAATTTATCTGGCAAATGCAAGTAATTGGCCGACGGTCAGAAGCCAGTTACAAAATGGGAGTTATCCGCCTACGACCTTGACGGATGCTTTTGATAAGTATTTCAACCCAACACATTCGGAATATGCGCCCGAAACAAAACTATTCTTGCCGAGAAACTATTCGATAACGCCAAAACTTAGCGATAACACTGATGGCAATTGGACAGGTTCCGGTTGGGTGATTCGCAATCGCAGCCAGGCTGGCATGATCATCAGTGGCGGTTACAGCGGTGGCTATTCTTACTGGCCTCCCAATTCAGGCAACCACTACGTGAGTTCTCCTCCGATTTCCACCAGCAGTTTTTCCAATCCTTCCTACACCTACAGCTCACCGTCGATGCCATCGCTCAAGCCGTTGCCCGGCCTGCCAACTTTGCCGAAGATGTATGGCAGCGATCCCGTCGATATGGCCTCGGGGGCTTTTATTTATGCCAATGTTGATTTGGAGACGGGCACGGAGGGCGCACCGCTGGGGCTGAACTTCTCCCGGCACTACTCCAGTATTTCCCACAACCGTGACAGCCAAAATCTCGGCTACGGCTGGTCGCACCCCATGCATATTCGTGCCAATGTGCGCACCGCCACCGAAGAAGCACTTGGGCTGGGCACCATCCAGCACGCCGCAGCGCTGCTCACCAGCACCCTCGTCGGTAGTGATCTTTATCGCGACGATGCTTCACCCAAGGAGTGGACTGTCACCGCACTGGCCGTTGGCTGGTTTGTCGATCAGATGACCAACAATGCCGTCTCTATTACCATCGGTCCCGATACGTTCCAGTTTATCAAGCAGCCCAACGGCACTTACTCGCCTCCCGCCGGTTCCACCATGGAGTTAACCGAGGTAGACGGTAACTATCGCCTAAAGCAGCGCCTCGGCAACGCCCTACAATTCGAGCCCAACGAAACGGCGGACGACAACGGCCAGCGTATCCACAAGATTATCAATCCCGATGGTAAGGAGATGGTCTTCCATTATCATGCAGACGACCGCCTGGATTACGTCGAAGATGCTTTCGGGCGCAGCTACACCTTCGGTTATAATGCCGACAACCGGATTGAGCAAATCACTGATTCGACCGGGCGTGACGTGCATTACCGCTACGATTCGCACGGGAATCTCGACCGCTTCACCGACCCAGAAGGCAAGCACTTTTACTGGATCTACGAGGCCGCCACCGATCCCGATGGTGCAACTCCTGCCGACCCTACTCTGACCACCGCCGAAGAGCACCGCATTGTGCGGATGCGCAATCATGACAAAGAGATCGTCACTCAAAACGTATGGGATCCGCTGGGGCGTGTGAAGGCGCAATACCTCCATGGCGACACCGACTGGACCTGGGAAATGGCCTATACCGGACGCATCAACTACGAAAAAGACCCCGCAGGCGGCGTGACTGCCTACCTCTATGACGAGCGGGGGCGCTCTGCCGGGAAGATCGATGCCGAAGGCTATCAAATGACCCGCCGCTATGATGGTCAGGACCGCGTGGTCGAGCGCATCTCCGGCACCGACGAAATCACCAGCTACAAATACGACACGGCCCACAACCTTACGCGGATCGACTACTCCGGCGGTGGCGGTAGCACAATCAATGAATACGATGCCCTCCATCGGCTGAGAAAAACGACCGATCCGGAAAACAACGTGACTGAGCTGGTCTATTTCACCTCCGGCTTTAACGCCGGTAAAAACCGGCCCCAATTCCTGATCGATCCCGTCGGCACCACCACCTTTGCTTACTTTGAGTCCGGCCCGGCAGCGGGACGCGTGCAGACGATGACTGACGACGACGGGCTTGTCATAGAAAATAAGTACGATGCTTACGCCCAGCCCGAATGGACGGAAGCGCCCGGTGGCTTGCGCACCACCTTTACCTACACGCCGCGCGGCGACCTCGACTTGTTGGAAGATCCCAATGGCACCCAAACCGATTTCACCTATAATGATCGCCGTCAGGTCACCCAGATTATATCCGACTTCGGCGGTGCGGATGCCGCCACCGAAAACCGCTTCTATGACAATCAGGGGCGCTTGGAGCGCATCCTCGCCGCCCCGCACGATGGCGGTCAGCGCGTCGAAGAGCGTTTCACCTACAATCCGACCGACCTGCCCAAAGCCGAGTTTCTGACCAACGAGACCGCCTCGTTGGCAGACGACTTGATCCGCGAACTCCACTACGACGGGCGCGACCTGGTCGACCGCGTGACCGATGCCGTCGGGCGCGAAACGCACCTGCGCTATTTCGACAACCGCGAGATCGAAGAAATCGAGCGGCCTGCCGCCCGCCTTGCCAGCTACCAATATGATGCCGATAACCGCCTCGTCACGCAGACCAAGCCCGGCACGCCCACGACCCGTAACTATGGTTACGCCTACGCCGAAACCGCCACCAGCGAGGGCGACCAGACTGAGGGCTACCCACGCTCCATCTTCACCGATGCCGACAACTTGACCACCACCACCGAGTTTAACCGACTCGGCCAACCACGATTCTATCGGAACAAGAGCGACCACATTTTCGAATTCCGCTATGACGGACTCGGGCGGCGCACTCACAGCATCACCCCACTCGATGCGGCCAACAGCCGCGCCACCCTGACCGTCTACAATCATCGCGGCGAAGT
>REBV01000061.1 GCA_007692545.1 Puniceicoccaceae bacterium | reverse complement strand
AGACAGTGGTGCGCGAGCAAGAAGGACTGGACAAAGCAGAGTGGATGCTGCTGGTAGACGCTTTCCACGAAGGATTCTATTGGGGCCTTGTAGCCAATGAGGGGCTACAAGGGTCGTGGCTGCCTTGATTATCTACGCTCAGTGCCCCACCCGCCTTCGAACAAACTTTGGCGTCGCGAATACCGCAGATGCCCCCCCTCGACCCGTGACGCCTGTTGATAAAAATGATCAACAGGTCTCCACCTACTCCAGCTGCAGGATCAAGCCCTTCAAATAGTGGCTCTGCGGGAAGTTCAGCCGCACCGGAAAGTCGAAGGGCTGAGCGGTGCGGGCAAAGACACGGGCCTCACGCCCGGCCCGGGCGGCGGCTCGGGCGACGCAGGCTTCAAAATCAGCCAGGGGCGTCTCCGGCGAGCGGCAATAGCTGGCCAGCAAGCCGCCTTCCGGCAGGCATTGGAAGGCACTCAGATGGAGCGCTTCCACCGCAGCGGCATCGATCCGCGCGAGCTCGGGTGGGTCCAGAATGATGGCGTCGAGCTCGCCGGGTTGGCGCTCGCCCAGAAAGGCGGCAACATCAGCTTGTATCGTTTCGATAAAGCCATCGTTTTTCTGGGCCTGGGCACCGATCGCTTTGACACAGGCTTCAGCCGTATCCACCGCGACCACATGCTCCGCCCCACTCCGAACAGCCTGCAAGGCAAAAGCCCCGCTGTGCGCATAGCCATCGAGCACAGTCCGCCCCTCGCAAAGGCTGCCGACGAGGGCATGCTGCTCACGCTGATCCAAATAGATGCGCGGCTTGTCCGCGTTGAGTAAATCGAGTCGATAGGCAATGCCGTCCACCTCAATCCAGCGGGCTTTCAGATTCTGGCCACTCAAGGTCCGTCGCCCGCACTCCAGCCTCAGGGCCGCGCGCCGGGGATCGTCGTGGAGGAAGACCATCTCTTTCGGCTCGCAGGCCTCCTGCAGGCAGGACACGATTGCCTCCATAACCGCATCCACCACCGGGTGCGTCGAGGTGATCGCAAGGATGCCTTCGTAGAGGTCGACTTCCAAGCCCGGCAAATAGTCGGCATCGGCGCAAATCAGACGCTGACAATGCTCGTCGCCACGGCGGCCCAGCGCATCGTTGATCGCCGCCGCGACATAGGCCTCATCGAAGCGGGCCTCCTCGGCCATACTGAAGCGCCGCCAGGCAGCCTGTGGGTCCCGGCCATCAAAGATGCCGCTACCCAGTGGTGTGCCCCTGGAGTCGAGCAGCATCGCCACCCCGGGCCCGGACGGAAGCGGAGCCACCAAATTAGAAAGACGAGCCCAAGGATGCCCCGATAGACACAAACCATCCTTTAGCTGAAGCGTATGTAGATCATTCATCAAAGCAGCGGATTCTCCCAGCTCAACCCAGGGAAGCGCACAAAGTCGGCATCATTCGAGCACAGCCTGGCACGATTCTCCATGGCATAGACTGCCAGCGAAGCGTCCGAGGTCAGCTGACCGCTCACACCGGATCGCTCCATCAAAGACAAGACCTGCTGACTGTGATCCTCGGAGGGCAGTAAGACGCGGACAACGCTGACCTGCTGCCACTTCTCAATGACTGCTTTGGCGTTTGCAAATGAAACTGCCGCCTCCCCGAGGCGTGGATTCGTGGCGATGCGGACAAATCCAAGCATGACTTCATGCGGCAAACCAATCAACTCACGCCCATTGAGTGCTTCCTCCCACCACACTTTCGCTTTGGCATGCTGTGGCGCATAATGATTGTACGCGTAGAGCAGGAGATTGAGGTCCGGCAGAATCATCGCGTCAACTCCCGGATCGTTTCCTCGTCGTCCCACTCGTCCGCCAGACGATTCATGCTCCTAGCTGCAAATTCTACCGGAAACGGTGCCTGAAAAATCGGCTCGACGACGATCCGATCCATAGCCGGTTGACTCAAGGCACAGCGGATGGACTGATTCAACACCTGCTTAAAGGAATAGCCTGTTCTCGCCACCTCCGCACGCAGCAAATGCTCAGTATCGGGATCGATTGTCACGGTTGTTCTCATGCTTGAATCATGACAGCACTTACCTTGCTGTCAAGACAGCAAAACTTGAAAGTTAACGAATATCAAAGTCCTCAGTCACTATTTGCCTGGAGGCGACATTGGCATCGGCAAAAAGACAGGATGAAGAAAAATAATAAAAAAGGCAGCCTCCCCAACCAGGCGGTGCGCCTTATACACCTTGTCGAGCCCGCCGAATAGCCACTCAACAATCCACAGTGCATTGAGCGTTCTGATTGATCTCGCATGTCATCGAGTCAAATTACTTAATTTCAATGATGATTCCTTGACAAAAAGCAGCAAATGAGACTACTGTGACTACATGATTATTAATGTTCGAGAATCCAAGGCCCGCCTCAGTGAGTTAGTGTCAAAAGCAAATGCTGGCGAGGATGTTGTGATTACCGTGCGCGGGAAACCCCGCGCACGCATCGTCCCGGTTCAATCGGAGCACACAACACCCGACATGAGTCGCTGGGCTGAGGAGCTAAAAGCACGGCTGGAAGTGGATGTATCGACCTTGCCTGACTCTTCCAATGAAATCATTGACCAACTCCGGGGGGAGCGCTGGTGATGCCAGACTACTGGGATAGCAGTTGCCTGCTCAAGCTCTACTGCAAAGAGTCGGATTCGGAGATTTTCCGAAATAAAATCGCGACCTCGATCGAACCTCCAGTTACCTCTGCTTTGGCAAGGACTGAACTCTGTTATGCGTTTCAGCAAAAGGCTACGCGCGGTGAAACCGGCCATCGCCCGGCAGAAGCTCTTTTTCATTGGCTGCAAGAGGATATCCGGAAGGGCCGGATACAGCTCTTTCCGGTCGGGAGTGACGTTTTGGAACGAGCAGAAGAAATTGCCTCGCAATGCTACGCTGCCAATGAGGCCATTTTTCTCCGCACACTGGATGGCATCCATCTAGCCACCGCTCAACTAACGAAGAGCCGCACAATAATTTCCACGGACGACCGTATGAACACAGCGGCACAGCTCTTGGGGATGGCTCACTTTATCGATTGATGATGCGAGCCCAACGGTTTATTAAACCAGGTGAATAAGTCTATTATTTCCGGTACCACTTACCGAGAGCATCCTGAAGCCAGAGGCCCTCGGCAGCGCGTTGGGATATTTGGGCGGCACGTTGCATGCCGACTTGTTGCGGCGTCGATTGAGTCGCCTGTGCGATGGCCTGATAGACGATCTTTCTATCCCCATTTTCGGCACTGACGACCGCCGCCTGGGAGGCCGCGAGCTCTGTCCTCGCCTCAATGAAGCCCTGGTTGTTTTCTCCAATCTTGCCTTCAGCCCACAGCGCCTCGACTGCTGGCTGGCGCGCCTTCATGGCAGACCGGACCTCGTCCAGGTTGGCCCCCAGCATGGAAAGCGAGGTGGAAAAAAACAAAGCGACTAGAATCGTAATACGGAGAGGAAGCATGGTGCTGGGTTCGGTTGGGAGTGATGACTGGTTGAGCAGGC
>REBV01000158.1 GCA_007692545.1 Puniceicoccaceae bacterium | reverse complement strand
TCTTGGTCGCTTTTTTAGCGGCCTTTTTAGTCGCCTTCTTGGCCGGAGCCTCCTTTGGAGCTTCGACTGCCGGAGCCTTTTCAGCGGGCGGCTGTGGCTCTTTTTGAGGTTTACCTTCGGAATGTCTGTCCGCTTTTCTCACTGGCTTTCTGCCTCCACGATTGGAGCGAGCTGCCGGCTGATCCGGCTTGGCTTGACTCTCACCCGAGACCGCTGGCCCACTTTTATTATTTTTCACCTCACCCGTTTGAGCTTTCTGTTGTCCATCGCTTGCCGGCGGAGTCGCCGACTCGCGGTCACGGTCTCGGTCACGGTTTCGATTGCGCCCTCCACGGCGGCGACCACGGCGGCGCTTGTTGGCAGCCCCATCGCCGGATTCGCTGGAATCCGGATGTGGACCCGCTGGCTTGGGTGCCCGCTCCGGCTTCGGTTCGGGGCGTTCATAACGTTCGGGATGAGCTTCAAAATCTTCAATGGCAGCGGCGATCTTATCCTCCATCTCATCGTCGGTATAAGGGATCGAGCGATCAACTCTCTGCTTTTCCACGGTTGGGATTTTCGGCTGCTCCGGCGGGCAATAAGCCTTGGGTGGCAAGACGACCTCGCTGTATGGGTCGAGCGGTAGCGGCATATCGGGCAGCACCTGATCCGCCTGTGCGCTGGCCCGCGGATGGAGCACCAGTTCCGCGGGCACATTAGCGAAATTTGGATCAATCAGATGCTCCACTGCACGGGCCACGTCTTCGAGATCGATATGTGTCTGCTCACTGCTCTTTACCGCAAGACTATCCGGCTCCGGGTTTTGGCGCAGAATCAAGTTGGTGACCCGCAAGCCGGCATCCCGTGCACGATCAAAGAGGGCTCGATTCATCTCGCGCAAGCCACCTTCGATCAAGGCATTGACTGCACTGGACGGCGCACCGCTCTTATTGGCTGGAATGACGTTAATCAACTGCCCTCGGAAGCGGAGTAGATTCGGCAGGGCCAGGCGGGTAAGCAGGACCGGACCGAACAAGCCAATTTTGAGAACAGCCTCCAAATTACCCACCGAAAGCTTCTCAAAGGCGGCACCTGGAGTGACATCCAAGGCATGAACCAGTAGGTCCAGCGAGCACTCCTTTTCGATGATTTGCTCCATAACCGCGCTGACGGCGGCCAGATCGCAAAGATCGACCGGGTGGGCGAAAAACTGTGAATCGGCGAAGGTGACCTTGGAAAAATTGTTT
The DNA here is from genome assembly GCA_007692545.1 of Puniceicoccaceae bacterium. Taxonomy (GTDB): domain Bacteria; phylum Verrucomicrobiota; class Verrucomicrobiia; order Opitutales; family Coraliomargaritaceae; genus Thalassobacterium. The sequence continues at coordinate 45,636 of REBV01000158.1, read as the reverse complement.
CCGATGCCATGAACGCGAAAGCCCTGACGAACGAGGCCTTGAATAATATTGAGTCCGAGGGGCGTCTCCGCACCCGTGACAATTGCGATATCCATAAACTGTGAAAGTGTCCTTCGCCCGCGGAGAGCTCCATAGATGAGGTTCGTCTTTTACGCGGGTCCGGGGAATTTATCTAAGGTAATTTTCTGACGATTCATCACCCTGCTCACCGTTGATGAGTCATGGGGGAGAACAAAGCAATGCCAAATCAACAGAGTCCCCCTTCGCCGTCTGAAATACTAGACTACAAATTTATCAGTCGCTAAGAGATCACTGCTCCCTAAGCCACTATACGCCCCAGCTGTGCCCGGACTAAATCCGCTATTTTCTGCATGGCCTCGACCGGGGGGAGTGCTCCAAAAGGGGCCACCGCTTCCGCCCCTTGGGTGAGCTGCGCCTCAAAAGTGGACGCCACTTCCTCGAAAATCGGAAAGTCACGCAAGCGTGTGGTGAAATCATCAGCCACCGTCTCATCACCCGCCCTGAAGCGGGCGAGCAAAGCTTCCCGTTCCTCAACCGGCAGCTTCTCCAAAAGCAGTAGGAGCGGCAGGGTAAACTTTCCTTTAGTCAAATCCGTGCCCAATGTCTTACCGATGGTCGACTCGTCAGCGTAAAGGTCCACCAAATCATCAAAAATCTGATAGGCAATCCCCAGATGCCGACCAAACAGCCCGGCCGCTTGACTGAACGCTACCGGGTAGCCTGCCACTTTGGCCCCGAGCCGACAGGCCACCTCAAAAAGCTCCGCCGTCTTCAACTGAATCACCCGAAAGTAAAATTCCCGGCTGTAGTTCACCTCACCCCGCTGGTAAGTTTGCGCAATCTCCCCGGCACAAACCCTCGCCGTGGCCTGCGCCACCGAACGACAGATCTCATTGGTCTCGAACTCAGCCGCTAATTTAAGCGCGTGCGCAAAGAGCACATCGCCAATCAAGACGGCTGCCGCCGGACCAAATTTCTTCGCTGCCGTCTCCTGCCGGTGTCGCGTATCCGCCTCATCCAGAATATCGTCGTGTACCAAAGTCGCCAAGTGCACCAGCTCGATGACCGCGCCCAATTTAACCAATTCTTCGCGCTGCCGCTGACCGGGCCCCGCCCATCCACTGTAAGCCACTAGCATGGGGCGTAAGCGCTTCCCGCTGTGCCCAAAAACATAGCGCACATGCTCCTGAATCTCCGGCTCCAGATCCTCCACCTGTGCCTGAAGGAAGCGATCCAGCTCATCAAGATACGGCTTCACCGGCTCATAGACGCCAGCAAAACCGGCGGCAGCGACTGTATCAGCCTCAGATTGGGAACGAGTAGTCATATACTTCTATAAAAGTAGGAAGCGGCAAAGAAGCAAAGCTAAGCTGGGTATTTATGAAGAAAAGGAACCCACCCCGGGGAATTTACGGTTTGCAGCCGTGCGCCGCGCCCCTAAGCCTTCTGTCCATGGGAGTCCGTCAAAAACACCACCCAAAAAGCCATCACCGAACTGAAGCCCACCGGTCGGCGCGGACTGGATTCAATGGCTCGCTGCGTGCACGGATTCTTCTCTGCCTATTTTTCCCGGCTTGCCTCTTGCTCGCCGGCATTGGCTGGATCCTCTACGGCGGAGTCAGCAAAGCCCTGGAGAAACAGATGTGGGAAGACGTCGAACTCATCGCCCGCGCCCTGGCCAAACCCGTGGCCTACTCCTTCGAGCGTGATCGGACCAATAGCTTGCTCGATGCCCTCGAATCCGTCTTCGATTTTGAGCGGGTCTATGGGGCCTACCTCTATGGCCTGGACGGACAGTTAATCGCCCAGGCCGGACACCGGCGTGTGACCAATGACTCCATCGACCCCCTCGCAATGAGCCTGCCGAAAGCACCCGTCGGCAGCTATGAGCGGCGCTCCGGCGAATCCATCTTTTCCTTCTTCGTCCCCCTCAATGATGCCGCAGATGAGCCCATCGGTATGCTCCAAGTGACGCGTAGCCGCCACGAAATGCAGGCTGCACTCTCCAAACTGCAAAACCAGTTCGCCCTGGCTTACTCCCTCTTTATCGCCGGCTTCATGCTCTTTCTCCTTTTTCTCTACCATTACTCAATTCATCGGCCAGTCCGGAAACTCCACGCCAGCATCCGGCGAATCCGGCCTGGTAAACGGCACGAGCGCGTCCCCACCGAAGGTGCCCGCGAGCTAAGCGAGCTGGGCGCAGCACTCAACCAAATGCTCGATGCCATCGAAGCCCAGCAGTCCAAACTCACCCAAAAAGCCCGCGAAGAGGGCCGCCTCAAACGACGCCTGCGTAACGCCGAGCAACTCGCCGCTCTGGGTGAATTAGCGGGCTCGATCGGCCACGAAATCGGCACACCGCTTGCCACCATCGACGGGCACGCTCAGCGAGCCGTGCGAAAGGCCCACTCTCCCGAAAGCCAACAGGCCCTCCAATCGATTCGTGGCGAAGTGAGCCGGATCGAAGCCTTTATCCGGGAGCTCCTCTCCTTCGGCGAGCGCTCCAAAAGCGAAGTCCAACCCATCGATTTTGATCGCCTCCTAAGCGAAGCTGTCGCCCAAGTTTCGGAAGCCCCTGGAGGAGAAGTCTTGATTCAACTCGACCCAAAGGCATTCCCCCACGGCCAACCCACCGTCCGCGCCAATCCAGCACGCCTGCGCATCGCCTTGAAAAATATTATTGCCAACGCCTTTCAAGCCAAGCCCGATGCTCAGGTCACTTGTAGAATCTCCGCCGAGAACAAAGAGCTCGTTTGCACCATCGACGACGACGGACCGGGCATTGCCCCCGAGCGACGTGAACAGATCTTCGCTCCATTTGTTACCGGCCGCCCAGGCAAAGGCACCGGACTCGGTCTCGCCCTGGCCGACCGTGTTGTTCACGAATACGAGGGCAACCTCCGCGCGACAGAATCCCCAGGCAAGGGAGCCCGCTTCATTCTGCGCCTACCCCTCGAATCCTAAATGCCTGCCCCCACCAATATGCCAAACCGACGAACACAGCCCGCACGCATCCTCCTCGTTGAAGACGACAAGAATTTTCAGCAGCTCGTGGCCAGTGAGCTGCAAGAGCAGGACCACCGCATCCTCACCGCCAGTAGCATCGCCGAAGCCAGATACCAACTGGAAGAAGCCGACGCCCGGATCGACCTGATCCTCTCCGACCTTCGCCTGCCCGACGGCTCAGGCGAGACCCTCCTCGCCGAAAGCCGACAGCTGCGCCCAGCACCCGCCTTCATTGCCCTGACCGCATTCGGCAGCATCGCTCAGGCCGTCGAACTCCTCAAAGCAGGGGCCGATAATTTCCTGACCAAACCGCTCGATTTTGAACAACTCCACATCTGCGTCGATCGGGCACTTGAATACCGACAGCTCAAACTCGAGTTTGAAGCCACCCGCCACAAATCCCCTGAGGGCGATTTCCACGGCATGATTGGAAACAGCCCCCGCATGCGCACCCTCATCTATGAGATACGCAAAGTCGCCGCCACCCGTGAACCCATCCTTCTGCTCGGCGAAAGCGGCACAGGTAAAGAACTGGCCGCCCGTGCCATCCACGCCGAAAGTCGCGTATCCGCCAAAGACTTTGTCCCGGTCAACTGCGCCGCCATCCCCGCCGAACTCATCGAAAGCGAACTCTTCGGCCACGAAAAAGGTGCCTTCACCGGGGCCCACCAGAAAAAACCCGGCCTCTTTCAAGCCGCCGCCGGGGGCAGCCTCTTCCTCGACGAAATCGGCGAACTCTCCCTCGAATTGCAAGCAAAGCTCCTGCGTGCACTCCAGGAAGGCACGATCCGCCCCGTCGGGGCCAGTAGCGAAATGACAACAGACGCCCGCATCATCGCCGCCACCCACCGCGATCTGCGCCGCGACGTGGACGAGGGACGCTTTCGCGAAGACCTCTTTTATCGACTCGAAGCACTCTCCGTTGAACTGCCACCCCTGCGTGAAAGAAGCACAGATATCCCCATGCTGGCCCGACACCTGCTCGAACGTATCGGCCGCTCATTTAACCAAACGACCGGCGACTTCGCTCCCGAAGTGATCCACGCTTTCCGCGCCTACCCTTTCCCCGGAAATATTCGCGAGCTGGAAAATATCATTAAAAAAATGCTCGTTTTCTCCGAGCCCGGCCAAAACCTTGATCGCACGAGCCTCCCACCCCAACTCCAACAAATGCTCCCCACCCAAAGCCCGGAAGCCAGAAATACCCCAGAAGGCACCAGTCGCTTCAACGTCGACCCACCCTTCCCCAGCCTGGAACAGGTTAAACAACGCTACCTCCGCCACCTCATCCAGCAAGTCGGTGGCAACAAACGTAAAGCCGCCGAACAAGCCAAAATTGGACGACGCACACTTTACGATATACTCGACCGCGATAAGGATTCCCAGTAGGCCAAAATACCAGATAAAATGTGTGCGTTTTCCGCGCATGCTTAATATCCGCACATCCCAGAGGAAGACCAACAGAACTAGACAAATTAAATATCTGTTTTATAATCAATATCTTATGAGATAATAATCAGACTGGCACGCCTCTTGTTAATGCCCTAGGTCATGAATAAATTAAAACATACCTACACACGCAAAACAGCACTCATGTCTCGCAGCTTCATCGCTGCTGTGTCAGCCTGCCTCCTCTTACCCGCCGCATCTGCTTTTGCACAGATGCAACAGCAGGGGCAAGAGCAAGCTCAACAGCCCGACCAGGAGCAAGTCCAGCAAAGGCTTCAACAATTACAAACCGAACTGCAAACACTCAATACTGAGATTCAACAAGTACAGAATGAAGCCAATAATGCACCCGCTGTTCGAGCGGCCTTAAAAAATTACAGTACTACCCTGACCGAGCAAATGAAAGCGATCGCCCCGGACCAAAGCGATGCGATTGATCGCCGCCAGGAAATCTATGACCAACTACTGGCCATCAACGACGGCTCCGAAATGAGTCAGCAAGAGCAAGCGGAATTGCAAAATCTCGGCGAAAAATTCAATTCCATCCGCCAGGACTTACAAATGGTTGAAGCCCAAGCCAACCAAAGCGACGAAGTTCGCGAAGCCATGAGCGAATACAATGAAAACCTTATAGACAAGATGTCCGAAAAAGATCCCGACATCATGGCAAAAATTGAGCGCCAGCAAGCTGCCAGCCAGGAATTCTCCAACCTGCGCAACGCCATCATGCAGAACTAAAGGTAGCGAAGACACTGCACCAAATTGTTTCCAAGTCATGCGCCACTTCTCAAGAGGAGTGGCGCATTTATTTTGTAAATCCCCGAGGCGCTACAGCCAGGAATTCAACGTTTCGAGAAAGCCCTTTCGATTTTCGACATGCACATTGTGCCCCGCGCGGGGGACCACCTCCTCACGCAAATGTGGAAACCAGTGCCGCATATCCTCAGCATCCTCATCGTCGATAAAATCCGAGTTCGCGCCACGAATCAGCAGACTAGGACCCTCGTAGCGGTCTGTCTCCAGCAGCGAGTTTTGACGAAGATGCGGCAGGCTGGCATGGAGCCCTTCCAGATTGATCTGCCAGCGAAACGCACCACCCGCATCATCCCGAGCCAGATTCGTCAGTAAAAACTGCCGCATGGCCCAGTTCGGGACCATCGGTTCCAGCAGCTCCTCCGCCTCGCGGCGACTGGTCAGCTCCGCCACCGGGATACGCTTCATCGCCCGAAACTCATTGTCGTGATACGGCGGGTAAGTCTTGGCTGCGATATCGACAATTACGAGTTTTCGCACCACATCCGAATTCTGGCAGGCAAAGCGCATCGCCAGCTTCCCTCCGAGACTGTGCCCCAGCAGAACGACCTCATTGAGTCCCGCCGCCTCCAAATAAGCCTGCAAGTCAGCGCACAACTCTGTCCAGCGCATCGCCTCCGCATGCGGAGAGGCCCCATGGTTCCGCAAGTCCAGCGCATGCACATCAAAACGATCCTGCAGCGCCTTGCCAATCGTCGACCAATTCCGCGACGATCCCAACAACCCATGCAGCATGACCAAAGCCGGCGCACCCGGATTATTAAAATGAAGAACGTGTAAAGTAACTGCCATAAATATGAGTTGGCTAAATTTAAGCACCCCGACAACGACATAAAACACAAACAAGGGACAGTCCCTTATTAACAAGGTAGTTGTCGTCTATTTTGATAGTTTCAATTTGTTGCAACGACTAGATCTCTGCTGCTACCCCAAAACGCAGCCTATCATTTTGACGCCGCTCTATTCACCATGAAAACTAAGCACTATTCGCCTGGGATGACTCCGCTGCCGGTGCTCCCAGAGAAAAACACCCTGCCAGGTGCCCAAACAAAGACGCCCGTTCACGAACGGAATCACCTCAGCAGTTCGAGTCAGTGCCATTTTGATATGACTAGGCATATCGTCTGCACCCTCGTAAGTGTGCGTAAAGTCAGGGTCATCTTCCGGCACCAGTCGATCCATGAAGCGCTCCAAGTCGCGACGAGCAGACGGGTCCGCATTTTCCATGATCACAAGACTGCAGCTGGTATGACAGCAAAAGACAGTTGCCGTCCCCTCCCGGAGACCGGAGTCGACCAGAGCCGCCTCGATCTGCCCAGTGAACTCAGCCGTCGCCTTGCCCGGCGCAGCTACGGTGATTTCTTTGGTGAAGACAGTCATAGGCAACAGACAAGCCCATTCCAGTCCGCTTGAGAAGCTGAAACCAATCACTTGTCAATAATTACGCAGGCTATTTATTGATTACGATCAAAGGCAAGTACTCTCTGGATAATTCGAAATCCTGCGTTATGTTATGGCCCATGCGAAAAGAAACAGACTCCATGGGCACGATGGAAGTGCCGGATGATGCGCTCTTCGGTGCCTCCACGCAGCGCGCGGTCTTAAATTTCCTGGTCAGCGGGCACCGAATGCCGCCGAGTTTTATCCGCTGCTGTGGCCTACTCAAAATGGCCTGCGCCCGGGCTAATCTGAAGCTGAAACGCTTGGATAAAGACACTGCGGAGATTATCGAAAAGGTGGCGCTAGAGGTCTATGAGGGGCAGCATGCAGATCACTTTCCAGTCGATGTCTTTCAGACGGGCTCGGCGACTTCAACAAATATGAATGTCAATGAGGTGATCGCCAACCGGTGTAGCCAATTGGCAGGGCAACCGATCGGCTCCCGCATCCCCGTCCACCCGAACGATCACTGTAATCTTGGCCAGTCCTCGAACGATACGATGCCGACCGTTCTGCACGTGAGTGTGGCGCTGGAGTTGCGCGACACACTCAAGCCAGCCCTGAAATTGCTGGAGAAATCCCTCAATAAAGAGGAACAGGCCTTTCGCGGCATCGTTAAGATCGGTCGCACCCATATGATGGATGCCACACCGATTCGCTTGGGGCAGGTTTTTTCGGGGTATGCGGCGCAGATCAAAAAAGCCCATAAACGGGTGGACCGGGCCATCGCTTGCCTGCAAGAGCTCGCCATCGGTGGCACCGCAGTGGGCACTGGCATCAACGGACATCCTGAATTCGCCTCTTTGGTGGTGGAGTCTCTAAATGAGGCGACTGGCCTGAAGTTCCGTGAGGCCGACAACCATTTTGAGGCCCAAGCGGCACGCGACGATTGTGTCGAGGTGGCCGGTCTGCTCCAGGCCATCAGCGCCAGCCTGACCAAACTGGCCAATGACATTCGCCTGCTCGGCTCAGGCCCGCGCTGCGGTCTGGGCGAACTACAACTACCCGCCACTCAGCCCGGATCATCGATCATGCCGGGCAAAGTCAACCCGGTGATGAGCGAGATGCTGGTACAGGCCTGTCTCTATGCGAACGGACAGTGTCAGACCGTGGCCAACTGCGGCCGCGACGGACACTTTGAGCTCAACGTGACGATTCCGCTCATCGCTTATGCCTTGCACGAGTCGATCCGCGTTTTGGCCAACGGCGCCTCCCTCTTTGCTGAGCGTTGCATCGATGGACTGGAAGTCCATGAAGCGCAGATTGAAAAATACCTTAAAGAGTCATTAATGCTCGTCACCGCACTCAATCCCCACATCGGCTACGACAAGGCCGCGCACGTGGCTAAGCGGGCCTTTGCCGAGGGGCGCACTTTGCGTGAAATCGTCCTGGAGGAAAAGCTCCTGCCTGCCAAAGCGCTCGACAAAGCACTCGATCCCAAGAAGATGGTGTAGCTCATGGGAAGCCTCAACATAGGATCTACAATTGTGCGACAGTGCCTCGTCATTCTGGCTCTCAGCTTGACTGGTGCCGCTTACTCTCTGGTCAGCGGGACGGCTCCCTTGCCTTGGGCTAAAGCGCCACTGGCCCCTGGTGAAATTCGCTTGGCCGATGCACAGGCACTCGATGTCATCTGGATCGATGCACGCTCGCTGGAGGCATTCGAGCAAGCGCACGCACCGGGAGCCCTATTTATCGACGAGGGTGACTGGGATACGGGCTTGCTAGAGCTCATGGACCACTGGTTGACGGAGCCGAGGGCGATCGTCGTCTACTGTGGCAGCGAGAGCTGTGACACCAGCCAACGCGTCGCTGATCGCCTGCGGGAAGCCCTTCCCGAGGCCGAGATCTATAGCCTGAAAGGAGGTTGGGACGCATGGCAATGAACCATAAAGGAGCCTACCTGATTCTCATAGCTCGGCTCGTGGTCGCTGCCGCGTTCATACTGGCTGCCCTGCCTAAGATACAGGATCCGGTCGCCTTTGCCGCTTCGGTGGATGGATTTCGGGTGGTGAGCGGAGAGTTGACCCTCTGGGTGGCCGTCTTTCTTCCCTGGTTGGAGCTCGTCATTGGGTTCGGACTGCTCATTCCGCAAATCCGCTTGGGCAGCGGCGTTCTGATCTCGAGCTTGCTGCTGGTTTTTATGGGGCTTCACATCAGTGCCTGGATGCGCGGACTCGACATAAATTGCGGCTGCTTCACAACAGAAGCATCGACCGAACCACCCAATTATATCTGGCTGCTGGTCCGCAATTCAGGGCTTTTACTGGCAACCATCTCCGTTTTATACCGTGATATCCGGAACCTGTCCGCAGCAAGCGGAACTATACCCATTGACGAATCGCCTTAATTCTCACCGTGCTTCACCCACATACAACTATGCCCGCTTTAAGCAAAATCTTCTGCCTCCTCTTTTTGATGAGCTCTACCCTCTTCAGTGCCTCCGAGTTATCCTGGGATACGACCATAGTCGAAATCGAGATGGAGCCGGATCAGGAGGAGGTGCGAGCAAGCTTTACGGTAACCAATAAGGGCGATCAGGCCGTGCGTGTTGCACGTATCCAAACGAGCTGCGGCTGCACGGGCTCAGTCGTCGACCGCAAAATCATCGAGCCCGGCGCATCCACCGAAATCATCGGCGTTTTCAATAAGGGCAAGCGTCAGGGCCTCAACCGCAACCGCCTCGAAGTCTTCCTCGATAGCGAGCCCCAACCTGTGGCGACGCTCCAGATGAACGTGCAAATACCAACCCTTATCGAGGCGATGCCGCAAATCGTCTACTGGAATCGCCAAAGCTCAAGATCTTCCCGTAAAATCAACCTGACCTTGGATAAGCGCTACATCGATGAAATCGTAGCAGTCGACTATGACCGCAAGCGCCTGACCGTGACACAGGAAGCAGGCGACCCGACGGGCAAGATCGCCCGGGTCCTCGTCATCGAGCCGAAAAACTACGAAGAAACTTACCGGGGCACGGTCACTGTCCGGGGCATTGGCCCGGATGGCCGCAAAGCAGAGGCCCGCGTCCATACCTTTGTGCAACCCTAGAACGAACAGAAAGCCCTCCAAACATCGGGGGCAGCTTAGCCGAGGGTTCCAAATCCGACTACATCGCGTCCAGATCAACCATGATCTCGCGCGGGCTGGATCCGTTTTCGGGGCCGACGATACCGCGCTCTTCCAGCTCTTCCATCAGGCGCGCCGCGCGGTTGTAGCCAATGCGGAGCCGACGCTGGAGCATCGAGGTGGAGGCGCGCTTGGTCGAGCGTAAGACATCGATCGCTTCGGGCAAGAGCTCGTCACCGTCGGTGGGGCCGCCGTCGTCACCGTCATCCGAGCCGTCACCGCCCGCGTCGATTTGCTTCTGCACGTCTTGGGCAATGTCCGGCGGGTCGTTATTCTCTTTCAGAAACTCGACGATCGCTTCAATCTCGTCGTCGGATACGAAGGCTCCCTGTGCCCGCACCAGATTTGAAGTGCCTGGAGGTATGAAGAGCATATCGCCCTTGCCAATGAGGGCTTCAGCCCCGCCGCCGTCGAGAATGGTGCGGCTGTCGATTTTGGAAGCGACCTTGAAGGATATCCGGCTGGGCAAGTTGGCCTTAATCACGCCAGTGATTACATTCACGGAGGGTCGCTGAGTGGCGAGAATCAGGTGGATGCCAGCCGCGCGGGCAAGTTGAGCGATCCGGGCAATACAGGTCTCGATATCGGCCGGAGCCACCATCATCAGGTCGGCCAATTCATCGATCACGCAGACAATATAGGGCAACTTCTTGCGCGGAATTTCAAAGACATCGTCATCACGGGGCACCTCCATGGTACTGAGCGCGTGCCGCTCTTCCGGGCTCATTTCAGAGTCCATGGCTTCAGCCTTGGCCTGCTCTTCTTTATCTTTCAGCAGTTTGGCATTAAACCCGGCAATATTGCGAACGTTGGTTTTCGCAAATATCTGATAGCGATGCTCCATCTCCGCGATCAGCCATTTAAGCGCACCGGGCACTTTTTTAGCCTCAGTCACCACGGGTATCAACATGTGGGGCAATGCGTTATACATCTGCATCTCCACCACTTTGGGATCGACCATGATAAAGCGGAGATCTTCAGGTCCCGAGTGGTAGAGGAGTGAGGCGATGATGGCATTGATACAGACCGTCTTACCGGAACCCGTAGAACCGGCGATGAGAACGTGCGGCATCTTGGTCAGATCCAGCACCATGGGCTTGCCGGTGACGTCCTGCCCCAAAACGATGGGTATCTCCGCGTTGGCATCGGCCCAAGCTTTGGACTCAATAATGTCACGCATGCAAACAGCCTGCGAAATCTTATTCGGCACCTCGATGCCGACCGTGCCCTTCCCCGGGACTGGTGCCAGGATCCGCACCGACATGGCTTTCAGCCCGAGCGCGATATTCTTATCCAAATTCACGATTTTCTCCACACGCACGCCCGCTGCTGGCGTCACCTCGTAACGGGTAATCACTGGTCCAGTGTGAATTTCACCCGGTATGACCTTGACCCCGAATTCTTCGAGCGTCCGCACCAGCGCGCTCATGGTGCCAGCGTGATCTTCCGCAGGGACATCGCTGGTATTGGGCGCTTCCTGCAGTATGCTGCGGGGCGGGAAGACGTAATCACCCCGGCGCTCAGGAGCCTGTGCGACGGACTTCTCTGTTTTTTCTCCTGAAATAATTCGTATCGTGCCCGGGTCGAGTGCGGGTTTCTTTTTCTCCGGCTCTGGCGCAGCCTCCACCTCCGGTGGCTTGGGGAGAACTTTCTTGGGAATTATTGGGGCGGCCTTGTTTTTAGCAGGCGTCCGAGGCGCATTACCAATACCGCTGAGAAGCGAGGGCCGCCGCCCATCGTCGGGCTGCCAGTCGTCATCCTCGGCAGTGCTGGCATCGTCGCTGGTCGGCTCCGGCTTACTTTTTTTCTTGGTTTTACGGTCGGCCCGTTCGGCCTTGGCTTCGGCCCGGGCGGCTGCTTTGGCCCGTGCGGCCTCAGCTTTGGCCGCGCGTTTGGCTTCAGCCATTTCAGCCTTATGCGCCTTTCGCTGCTCTCTGGATTCGGCCCGGCTAGCCAGAAAACTCTGGAAGCTCGCCTGCAAATACTCAAAAAAACGACCCAAGTTATCAGTAAAAACCAAAATGGAGCCGACCAAGAGACCCATCAGTAGGATGAGAAAGGTACCAAAGGGACCAATGTAGGGCGCAAGGAAGACAGGTCCGATCCACTCGCCGATGACACCTCCGAACCCATTGGAAAGCTGCCGCTCGAAAAGACTGTCAGTAACACTGGCACTCGGACGCACCATCGCAACCAGGCCAGAGGCGCAGAAAACCGCCAGGGGCGAGACCACCGCAGTCAATACACGCTTACCACGCTCTTGCTGGAGAATCAGGCGCAACCCAAGCCAAACCAGAAACAGCGGCACCAAAAAAACGGCGACCCCAAGAAAATGGAAACCGTAGAACCCAACATAGCTACCGAAGTAACCCACCAAATTGGATTCGTCCGGGTCGGTCGCGTTATACTGCTCTATATTATAGTCATAGACCGACACGCCCACGAGAGCTGCGAGCGTGAACACCAACATCCCCAAAACTGGGCGCGAACGAACAATGCGGGGCTGGGAAACCACCGCCTGCTTAGGGACTTTGTTCTTTTCTTTACGGGCCATACGATCTGAACACATTTAGTTCGGCTCCGCCGAATAACAAGGCTTGATTGAGCATCGCTACTCACGACAGAGCCAACTGCACCCCGATAGCAACCATCGGGGACACGGCTGGCCCGGTATTCACTATTAAATTTAACAGCCGCAGTCGCCTTTATCCTTACCCTCGCCGCCTCCGCAGCAACCGCCTCCCTGGTGGATGTGGCCGTGGGCAATCTCTTCTTCGGTCGCGGCACGCACTTCCTGCACGGTGACGTTAAAGTTCAGGTGCTTACCTGCCAGCGGGTGATTCCCGTCGACAGTGACCGCCTCATCTTCGACCTTCACCACACGGACCGAGATGGGCCCCTGGTCAGTGCTGGCCTGGAACTGCATCCCGACTTCGAGTGATTCAACGCCCTGAAAACGCTCCCGGGGCACCACCTGCTCCAGCGCAGGATTGGGCGCACCGTAGCCATCTTCAGGAGCCACACGTACTTCGACGGTGTCTCCAACGGTCTTCCCCTCCAGCGCAGCTTCGAGCCCGGGAATGATGTTTTTATGCCCGTGTAAATAAGCCAATGGCTGACCCGGCTGAGATTCGTCGATGAGTTTTCCTTCGTCGTCCTTGAGCGCATAGTCCATGGCGACAACTGTTCCTTCTGCAATTTGCATAATGATTTTTGTTGGTGTTTTTTGATTTATTGAGAACGAGCAGTCTGAGAGCTAATTAGTGCAGCGTCAAAAGAGAAAGCGAACTTTTTGAATCACCCCTTCCAGCGCTTTGTAAACTCGCTTGACCCAAGCCAGAAAAAGAAGGTTCTTAGGAGACTATTTAACGCCATTCGGCATATGCCCATTCAAGATAATCCGCTCTTCCGCCGCCTTCACCAACACGCTCAAAAGCGCTTGGTTTTTGATCCCGGTGTCTCCCGCAATCAGCAATTGCCCGCCTACAAGCGTTACATGGAGCTTGAGGGTGTTATGCTGGAACGTATGCACCGGAAGGGCGATTCCGGCCGCAAAGTCTGCCAAGCCCGGGCAGCGATGATCGACGTCATTATTGAAAACCTGTTTCTGGCAGCACTCGACCTCTACGCCACCAAACATGGGCCACTTCCATGCAAAATGGCGATTCTGGCCACGGGCGGCTACGGGCGGCGCGAGCTCAACCCGCACAGCGATATCGACATCATGTTCCTTTACCCGCAAAAAGCAGGCGGCAAGGAGTTCCTTAAATTCCAGGAACTGCTGGCCGAGGAAATCCTCTACCCGCTCTGGGATCTGGGCCTCAAGGTCGGCCATGCTTCCCGCAACACCAAAGAGGTGATCGAAGAATGTAGAAAAGAAGTACAATCCAAGAATGCCTTACTGGAGTCCCGCATTATCTGCGGCTCCGAACCGCTCTATAAGAGTATGCGCAACCAGTTCGGTGATTTCTGCAAAAAGGAGAATTCGAAGGCCTACATTCAGCAACGCCTTGAAGATGAGCAGGCACGCCACGCCAAGTCCGGTAACACCATCTATATCCAGGAACCAGACATCAAAAACGGGGTCGGCGGCCTGCGCGACTACCAGAACATCCTTTGGATGGCCTATATCAAATACGGCTACCATTCCTTCCGCGATCTAGTCAAAGCGAAGCTCTTGCGCGATGATGAACGGAGCGATATGGTCCATGCCTACGACTTTCTCCTGCGCACCCGGACGGAGCTGCACCTACAGAACCGCCGCCCCACCGACACGCTCAACCTGGAACAACAGCCGGTCATCGCCCAGTTCCTGAACTACACCCATAAAGACATCTTTGCCCGGGTGGAGGCGTTCATGAAGGACTATTACACAGCTGCCCGCACGATTTATCGAACCAGCGAAATGCTCAAAGAGCGCATGGCCATTGAGGCCACCTCCGGCAGCAGTGGGCGCATCTCCTTTCGTGAGGCTTTTCGCGCGTACCAACACCTGCCCATCAAGCGCATCGATGGCTTTCAACTCTACCAAAAAGTTCTCTCGGTCGATAAGCCCGACGTTTTTAAAGAAGATCCCCTCAGACTCATCCGTATCTTCCGGCTCGCCCAACAGTTTGGTGCTCGCATCGACTCCGACCTGCGCTACCTCATTTCACGCTCGATCCTGCTGATTGACCACACCATCATAAACAGCAACTCGGCGGCCAAGAGCTTTTGTGCCATCCTGCGCAGCCCCGGCGAGGTCTACCCCATCCTGCTACAGATGCATGAACTCGGCGTATTGGGGCGCTACCTGCCTGAATTCGGTGAGCTCACCTGCATGGTGCAGCATGAATACTACCACCGCTACACGGCAGATGCTCACGTACTCCGAACGATCCGCCACCTCGACCGGGTCTTTACCAAACACGACGAGGAGTATGCCCGCTATGAGAAGGAGCTCCGCAAAAATGACGACCCCCTCCTCCTTTACCTCATTCTGCTGCTCCACGATATCGGCAAGGCCGAGGGCGTTAAAGAACACGATATAAATGGGGTCCGCATCGCCCAACCCGTGCTCACCCGGTTCGGGATCGGCCAAGAGCAACAAGAACAAATTTTGTTTATTATACGGAGCCATCTGGAAATGGCACGATTCTGGCAACGGTTTGATTTAGACGATCCTCAAACGGCGGCCTCCTTTGCAAAATTCATTGAAGACCCGCAAAAACTCAGATTTCTTTACGTACACACTTATTGCGATGCCCGCGGAACTGCCCCTACCCTTTGGAATAGCTATAAAGACGCTATGCACCGCACACTCTACCTCCGGACTTTTGAGCAGTTTGAAGACGACGCCATCATCAAACAAAAGCGAAAGGAACACATCAGCATGTTGCACCAAGAAATAGTCGATCGAGAAATTGAAGGTATCCCCAGCGAAGAGATCGAGGCACACTTCAATCTCCTTCCCGAGCGCTACTTTATCAATACCGAACGCGCTGATATCGAGCTACATCTGCGCATGGTCAATCAACTGCTGACTCAAATCCAGGGGGCTGATTCGATGGCCACGCTTGCCCCCATCGTGAATTGGCACAACGATGTCGACCTGAATATGACGGTGGTCAACGTCGTCACCTGGGACCGTGCGGGCCTCTTTTATAAACTGGCGGGCGCCCTGACTCTGGCTGGCGTCAACATCGTTAGCACGAAGGCCATCTCCCGCAAAGACCACATTACGATCGATACTTTCTATGTCATCGATCCCGATGGCGGTGTCGTTTCCAGTAAGAATGCCCGTGACATTTTCCAGTCCCGCCTCGACCAGGCACTGATCGAGGATAAAGAACTCCTGCCCGAAATCAACGAACTGGAGGCCAAGATCACCCAGTCCCGCAAGAAAGCCAAGGACATGCTCCCGGCTCCTTTCCCGCCCAGCGTCGACGTCTATCACGAGCTCTCACTCAAGCAGACAATTATCGAGGTCCAGGCCAATGACCGGATCGGCCTGCTCTACCAGATTTCCAGACTCATCACCAAACGGGGCTTCGATATCGGCTTTGCCAGAATCGCAACCGAACGGGGCGTCGCTATGGACACTTTTTATATCAAAAATGTAAAAAGCGATAATGCCACCGATACGACCGCACTACTCAAACTCCGTGAAGAGCTGGATCTGATTGTTAGGGAGTAGATTCTTTCACCCGCTTACCCTTTTCATCCAGCGGAAGCACCTCCACCCAGTGCATTTCCTTGGGGATTTTATAAGAGGCCACATGCTCTTTGAGCGCCGATTTCCAGCTGCTCAATTGGTGCCCTGTATAATAAACCACCAACTTTTGCCCCCACTCGCTATCAGGCACGCCCACCGCTAGCGCCTCATCCACGCCGTCTATTTGGCAAATGGCTGCCTCCACTTCGCGGGGATCTATTTTCTCACCACCGCTGTTGATCAGCCTATCCACCCTCCCGAGCACGTGGAGCCGACCCGCCTGGTCGAGATAACCTTCGTCATCCGTCAGGTAGCCCCGACTCAAGTCCAGCGGATCGTGCCCTTGATAGCCCTTGAATAGAGCCGGGCTTTGGATGCGAATCCGTCCGTCGGCTTCGATCTCAACCCGAGTCTTGCCGAAAACAACCGCTCCCGCTTTCGGATCCGCTAGAAAATCATCTCTTGGGATGGCTGCCACCATTGCCGCCGTCTCCGTCATGCCATACACGGGTATAACCGGTAATTTAAGTTCACGGGCCCTGTCCGCGACGCCCTCGGCTAGAGCCGCTCCACCGACAAAGATTGCCCGCGCGGTCGAGAGCTCGCGGACGCGCTGCGGATCTCTCAACGCACGCTGCAATTGTGTCGGCACATAAGACAAACATCTGCCAGCGACCGCGTCCTCATCAAATCGGATTCGCCCGCCTGTATAATACGCGCGGAGCAACTGCATCAGCCCGCTCACATGATATAACGGTAGCACACAGCAGCTATCAATGGGGCCGCCACCGAGGAAGGCCTGCACCCCTTCGCAAGCAGCCGACAAGGATGCCCAACTGTGAATGGCCAATTTAACGCCTCCGCTGCTGCCCCCGGTTGGAATCAGAATTGTCCCCGCCTCCAAATCCGACAGGGCTTTAGCCTGCGAGCTCGCAGAGCGAAAAGCGTTTGGGCCCTCCCCAGCCTGCCCAAAGGTGACCGCTGGCGCAAGCAAGCGAGCAAACTCGCCCCACTCACGCTCACCCCACTTTGGGTTGGCCAGAGTAATCGGAAAACGCAGCGATGCCGCCGCAAAGAAAACGGCGGCAAATTCAACTGGATCCCGCTCGCAAAGCAAAGCCCCGCGCCCACGATCTGCCACTGGCACGGCCCCTAGCCGGGACAACGCCGTGTCGAATTTCACACGAAATGCCCGGCCCGAAATCCCATCAATCCAATCGCGGGCGAGTGTCTCTAGATCAAATTCCATATTTGTTCGGGAGTGTACGCACGGCGCGCCTCCACGCAAATTTCGGGTTCTGAAACCAGCGGGCTCAGCGCATCGTCAAAGGCATGCATCGTATCGAAGCCAATTGGCCGATGCACCGCAGCCAAACTATCCGCGATCCGCAAACTGTTTTCCAAGCCGACTCCAGTCTCGAAAACAGAAGACAACACAACCTGCCTGGCCACAGGCTCCAGGCGCTCGGCTAGCTTGACTACATCACCCATCAGCGGCGCTTTGATCACCAGCGGCCCGCTCCAGGCACCGGGAGCCATCCATCGCTGGCCGTCCGGTCCGTTCAGGGATTCATCCAGCGCAATCTCCACCCCGGAGGCTTCCAAGTAGCGTTGCATTACCGCTTCTTCACCACAGGGCAAAGGTTGCTCCAGATAATCGACTTGCCCGGGGAATTGACCCAAGACCGCCAACCACGACTCGAGCTGTGCCGTGCTCAGGCTGCCATTGGCATCGAATCGAACACGCACCCCGCCGTCCAGACTCTTCAATAAGCGCTCTGCGATCCGGAGCTCTTCCTCTATGGGTGCGACTCCGATCTTCCACTTCAGACTACGATACCCCGCCGCCAGCTTTTGGGCCGATTGCCCGAGTGCCTCGGCGCCGGCTGAAAGGAGCCCACTGACCGAATAAGACCGAAGCGACGGCCGGGGCAGTCGCGCCGCAGACAGCGCAAATGCACAACAAGGCAAATCATCCGGCACGGCCAAATCCGGGCTCGCCTCAAGTGCCTCCAGAAAGGCCTCCGCGCTCGACACCGTTTCCGAGCCAAACTCAGGCAGCGGCGCGACTTCCCCATACCCGTAGCCGCCCTCCCGCTCAACACGGAGTAAAAAACCCTTGCGTAGCGCCCAACTTCCCCGCGCCGTGCGTAGCGGCTCACAGAATCGGCGCGCATAGGGTTTGACTGCTATTTGTCCGCTCATTTGCCCCCCACAGTCATTTCTCCTTGAGAAAAGACAATCTTTTGCTGAAGTCGCCCCATGAAAGCTCCGCGAATCGAAGACTACTATCTTGCAGCCGATCAGTTCTTCCAAGCCAACCTACCCGTTGGCCTGACTTACGATGACATCTCGCTAGCCACGCTCTATTCGGATGTCCTCCCCCGCCAAACAAATCTGGCCACCCAGCTCTCAGAGTCGCTGGCCTTGCAGATTCCCATCATCTCCTCCGATATGGACACCGTCACCGAGTCGAAGATGGCGATTCAAATGGCACTCAACGGCGGCATGGGCCTCATTCATTACAACATGAGCGACGAAAAGCAGGTGCGCGAGGTCGCTCGGGTCAAAAACCACATCCACGGCTTCATCCAGGAGCCGATCAAAGTCGGGCCCCAGCAAAAAATTGGCGAGGTCATGGATCGCATCGCCGACCGTGGCTACGGCTTCAGCACCTTCCCCGTGGTCGATGAAAACGGGAAACTACTCGGCCTCCTGCCTGGACGCGCAGTCAAAGCCCGCTACGCCGAGCGCCTCGTCTCCGAAGCAATGACCCCACGCAACCAAGTCTACACACTCCCCGAAAAAGAGATCAAACAAGACCCCATCAAAGTAGCCGACAAGTTTTTCACCGATCACCTCGGCATCCACAAACTGCTTGTGGTGGACGACGAAGACCGCCTGCGGGGCCTCTTCACCTTATCTGACATTGAGCGCATCGATGCCGAATCGCACCAAAGCGTTAAGCCCGCCCGAGATAGCCATTTCCGCCTCATGTGTGGCGCTGCCATCGCTGCTCATCGCAATGACGCGGGCGAGCTCGACCGCGACCGTATCTTTGCCCACGTCGGCAAATTGGTCGACGAAGGCGTCGATGCCGTCGCCGTCTCGACCGCCCACGGGTTTTCCAAAGGCGTTGGCGATAGCATCCGTATGCTGCGCGCCGAATTTCCGGACTTGACCCTGATCGCCGGAAATGTGACCAGCGCTGAAGGCGTTGAATTTCTCGCCGATGCCGGTGCCGATACGATAAAAATCGGCCAGGGGCCCGGCTCCATCTGCACCACCCGCATCGTCGCCGGGGTCGGCATACCGCAAATGACGGCCCTCTACGTCGCCTCCATCGCCGCCCGCAAAAAGGGCGTCGCCATCCTGGCCGATGGCGGTATCTCCAAGTCCGGTGATATGGTCAAAGCCCTCACGCTCGCCGATGGCGTCATGTGCGGCAGCCTTCTGGCTGGCTGTAATGAAGCCCCCGGCCAGCTTCTCGAAATTAATGGCAAACTCTACAAACAATACCGTGGCATGGGCAGTAGCGCCGCCATGAAAGACGGCTCAGCCGCCCGCTACGGGCACGACCGGAAAGATGTCGCCACCAAAGCCGCCGCCGAAGGCATCGAAGCCCTCAAAGAAGCCGCCGGTTCGCTCAGCAGCGTGCTACGCGAACTCGTCGGCGGAATACAGTCCGGCATGGGCTATCTCGGCGCCAAAGACCTCGCCGACCTCCGCTCCAAAGCCCGCTATATACGCGTCAGCCCCGCCGGACAAAAAGAGTCCGCCCCCCACGATGTCATCACTGTAAAAACTAGTGATGCCGGGAGCGATTCGACCAAATAACCCCCTTCGCTTCACCTCCGACATGCTCACCCCATTCTCCTCCCAACTCATCGCCGATACCGGCATCTCTACCGGCGACGAAGGCAAAGGCCGCGTCATCCTCGAGATTATCAACGAACTCCGCGAAAATACCGGCCGCGACGACGCCGTAGCAGCCGTCATGAAGGTCAACGGCGGCTCCAACTCGGGCCACACCGTCGCGGGGCTCAAGCTCAACCTCCTGCCCGGCGGCGTGGCCGATCCCAAAGTCCCCCACCTCCCCATCGGTGCCGGCGTTGTCGCCGACCCAAGGAAATTCCTCTGGGAGTCCGCCTACGCCGAACTCCACGGGCACACCGCCCTCAAACGCCTCGCCATAGACGAGCGCTGCCTCGTCTCCGACCTCTCCCACCGACTCCTCGATCTGGCTTGGGAGGACTACCGTGTTCAAATACTCGGGGGCGACAAACGCGGATCCACCGGCCGTGGGATCACCCCAGCCTACCTCGACGAAGTGGGCCAGTTCCAGATCTACTACGCCGATTTCCTCGGCAGCCGTGCTACCTTCGAAGAAAAAATGCGTGGCCGTATCGACCGCGCGCTGCGCGTCATTCAGCATGTCTGTCAAGTCGCCCCGGGACGCTGGCCAAAATTCTTCGAAACCCTCAGCGGAGCTGAAACACGTGCCAATGCGGAGGTCATCGCAGCCGGCGTTTTTCCAGCCAACGATTTCGACTTCAGCCAATTTGCCGGGGATGCCCCCTTCACCCTCGATACAGAACAACTGATCGCAGCCTATTGGCAGGCAGGCCAAACCCTGGCACCCCAAGTCTGTGATGTCCGCGAACTCATCCTCCGCGAGCAGGATAAAGGCAATTACATCATCGGTGAATTTGGGCAGGCCTACTGGCTGGATAAGCGACACGGCTTCCCCCCCAACGTGACCGCCTCGCACACCTTCACCCCGGAGTTTTTTCAATCGGCCGGGATTCCGGCCCAAGCCATCCACAACGTCGGTTGCTGCAAGGCCTACGACACCAAGGTTGGGACACACATATTTATTTCTGAAATCGATCTGGACCACCCACTCAGCACCCTGCTCCGCAAGATCGAGTTCGGTGCCACCACCGGCCGTCAGCGCATGGTCGGCTGGTATGATGCCGTCGAAAAAGGCGACGCCCTCCGCTACGGCGGCTATCAAGACCTCGTCCTGAATAAACTCGATGCCCTCTCCCACTCAGGAGACTGGCAAGGAGAACTCCAAATTTGCACCGCTTACCAAGACGAAGATGGTCGCATCGTCCACCACGTGCCCCGTGACACCCAAATGCACCGCCGACTCAAGCCCGTTTATAAAACATTGCCCGGGTGGAGCGAGGACATTTCCAATACCAGGCACTTCGCCGATTTGCCCAACGCCGCCAAAGTCTATGTGGCCTGGCTCATGCGCGCCCTCATCGAGATCGCCAACCACGGCGACCAGCACAAAGATAAAAAGCCTAATCTTCGCTATATCGGCGTCGGCCCGGCTCCCAACCAAATCATCAAAGACATCCCAAGCATCGAAGAGCTGCTTCAACTTGCTGTTTAAGGAAAGAACTACCCATTCATGAAGCACATTGCTACCTCAGACCTGCGGAAGTTGCGTTTTCATCTCACCCTTATATCTATTTGCTTGGCATCGCTTCTGCCGAGCACTTCGGCCAAGGCGCAAATTTTTGCGGATATGACGACCAATATGGGCACTTTTACGATCCAGTTGGACCCGGAAAACGCGCCGCGCACAGTGGCAAACTTTGCGGGATTGGCGACCGGGGAAAAGGCTTGGCGGGATGCCGAGACCGGTGTCCTCCGCGAAGGGGTTCCGTTTTACGACGGACTCATCTTTCACCGCGTGATCGCCGGTTTTATGAATCAAGGCGGGTGTCCTCTTGGGACCGGCACTGCGGGGCCTGGATACCGCTTCATCGACGAAACCGAAAACGCGGTTTTCAACCAACCCTACCGAGTCGCAATGGCAAACTCCGGGCGCAATACCAACGGCTCGCAATTTTTCATTACCGCCCCCACAACGAGCTTACCGGCGCATTTAAACGGCCTTCACACGATTTTTGGATTTATTCCGGAGGATGACGGGGGCAACAATGTAGTGACGGGCAGCCGGGCAGTGATCGACGCGATCAATGCGGTCGACACCTCGGATGACCGCCCCCTCACTCCGGTCGTGATCGAATCGGTGACGATTCGCCGGGTTGGAGTCGAGGCCGAGGCGTTTCCTCTTGAACATCATGACCTACCCGTTGTAGCGAAACTTGCGTTAGACCTTACGGTCGATTCGAGCGGATCGATGCCGGAGCCCATCCTGCACGGGGTCATCTCCTCTGGTAGCCTCGGTGTGATCGAATACTCCGACGACCTGATGAATTGGCGGCGGCTGCAAGCAGTCCTCGCAATTGATGCGCCCCCGCTGACCCTGGCCGATCAAAATATTGCCGGATTCCTTCAGGCGTCCAACCCACCTGCCCGCACCGACCAGCAATTTTTCCGCGCCCTTCAGGTTATTTTCCCTCCAGCAGTTACAATACCCGCATCCGTTCGGAACATCTCTGTCCTCGCCACCGGTTTCATTGGCGATAGCCCGATCCATTCGGTGGAATTGCTATTTAACGCCGCTGGAAACGGCGGAAGTTACGCCTACCGCGATGCCGCCGATGAAATCGTCCAAACCGGAACAATCACTGAGGTAGTTCAATTTCAAACAGATGCAACTCGACCGGATGGAAACTACCGAATCCAACTTGGGTATGTCCGGCTCGATTCACCCGACCTAAGCGAGATTGAGATAACTCAGGCATACGTAGTCAAGGACCTCGCAGGTAGTATTCAGTTGACTGGTCGCGTAGCCGTTTTTCCAGACTCCGTCGCCCAGACTCCCGTCGCCAACGCTCCCGCCGCCACCATTATCCTGACCCGTTGAGGATCTGATTTACTGATCGCAGCTACCGCTAAAGAGCCGGCTTGACCGTGGCTAACTCAAATAATCGCGTTTTTTCTCGAATTGAAGGTTTGGCCTGTGAGAATTGAAGTCTTTGATAGGACACTATGGCCGACGAAAAGAAACTCACTCCCATGATGCAGCAATGGCATGAAATCCGTGCCAAGCTGGCGGATGACACGCTGCTGATGTTTCGTTTGGGCGACTTCTACGAAATTTTTAAACAAGATGCGGAGTGGGGAGCTAAACTATTGGGCATCACACTCACACATCGACATGGCATGCCCATGGCCGGTATCCCATTCCACGCAGCCGATGGCTATATCCAAAAGCTGCTCGATCAGGGAGTGAAGGTCGCCATTTGCGATCAAGTGGAACCGCCTCAGCCCGGGAAGCTGGTTAAACGCCAACTGACCCGAATCATTACCCCAGGCACACGCCTCGCAGACACCCAAATCGATGCGCACCGAAATCACTTCCTCCTCGCCCTTTCCCTTAACAAAAAAATACTCAATGCTGCCTGGCTCGATCTCACCACGGGGGAGTTCTTCCTCGCTTCAGAGGCCAAGCCTGAAAATCTTTTTGCGGCCTTCGAAAGTCTCGACCCGCGCGAGATTATCGTGCCAGAGCACGCAGCAGAGCAATGGACGCTTCCCCATACCGACCCACGCTTCCGCGAACTCTATACCCATCTCGGCGATGGGCGGGCCATCAGTTCCATCGCCGACTACCATTTTGACGAAGCTTCCGGCGCACAGTCTGTAATGGAAGCACTCGGCGTGCTCAATCTGGAAGGCTTTGGCCTGGATAAAGACCACCCCGCTCTCGGCGCGGCAGGTGCACTCATCCACTACGCAACAGAGACACTCTGCGCTAAGCCGGAGAACCTGCGAAAGATTCGCGAATACAGCAGCGAGCGCACCTTACTCCTGGACCCGGCGACACTGCGAAATCTGGAAATTTTCAAATCAGCCGCCAATACCCGACACGGCTCTCTGATTGCGGCGATGGACGCAACGGTGACCGCCCCTGGAGCCCGTCAGCTGGAGCGCTGGCTCGGCGCCCCTGAAATCGCCCTGGCGGAAATTCAACGCCGCCAAAGCTGCGTTGGCGAATTTGTAGCCGCCCCTGGCTTGGCAACCGAGTTACAGGGCCGACTCAAAGGCATCCGTGATATTGAACGTATTCTCGGCCGCTTGCAGAACCGGATGCGTAATCCACGCGAACTCGGTGGCGTGCGCGATACGCTGGCCACACTTCCCTCCATTGCAGCCACCCTGCTGGAATTTCCCGATACCCCGGTCGCCGCTATTGCAGAGCGTATTCATCATTTCGATTCACTGGCAAAAACTCTCGACAGCGGATTAGCTGACGAGTTGCCGGGTAATATAGCCGATGGCGGTACGATACGCGACGGATTTGATGAGGCACTCGACCACACCCGCAGTTTGACCCGCGACAGTCAAAAGTGGCTGGCTGAATTCGAACAATCCGAACAGACCCGCACCGGGATTAAGAACCTCCGTATTCGTTACAACGGAGCCTTTGGATACTTTATCGAGGTGACCAAAAGTAACATCGCCCTCGTTCCGGAAGATTACGTTCGCAAGCAAACGATGAAAAACGCGGAGCGCTACACCACTGATGTGCTTAAAGAACGCGAACGGGAGATTCTCCACGCTGAGGAGAAAGCTATAGCCCGCGAAGAAGTGCTTTTTAACGAACTGATTGCAGCGATTCTCGAACATGCCGAAGCCCTGAAGGAAACCGCCGCCGCGCTGGCGGAGGTCGATGTTTTTATTGGCTGGAGTGCTCTGGCCCGCGAGTGGGACTATTGTCAGCCGGAGCTCGATCAATCCGATGCACTCCTCATCGACCAGGGCCGTCATCCTGTGGTCGAACAAATGATGCGCAAGGAACGGCTCGGCTTGGCCGGGACACACGCCTTCGTGCCCAACGACTGTCGTCTCTCCAGCTCCGCTGAGACTGAGGACGCCCCCCAGATTGCCCTCATCACAGGCCCCAATATGGCGGGTAAATCGACCTATATTCGCCAGATTGCACTGATCGTGCTGATGGCGCAATCCGGCGCCTGGGTACCCGCCCGCAAATGTCAGGTCGGCGTGGTTGATCGGATCTTCTCGCGCGTCGGTGCCAGCGACGAACTGGCCCGGGGCAACTCCACGTTTATGGTCGAGATGAATGAGACGGCCAACATTCTGAACAACGCGACTCCGTGCAGTCTCGTCATACTCGACGAGATTGGCCGTGGCACCAGCACCTATGATGGGCTCTCCATCGCCTGGGCTGTGATTGAGCACCTCCACCCCGCCGATGCTGCCGGTGCCAGGACGCTATTCGCCACCCACTACCACGAGCTCACTCAACTAGCCAAGACCCTCCATCGCCTGGAGAACTACTCCGTCGCGGTGAAGGAATGGAACGACGATATCGTTTTTGTCCGCCAGGTTGTGAAAGGCGCGGCCGACCGTTCCTATGGCATACAAGTCGCTCGATTAGCGGGACTGCCGACCACGGTAATCGACCGGGCAAAAATTATACTTGAGCGCCTGGAATCAGACGACTCCTCCCATAATCTATTGCGCAAGCGGCTGCGTAAGGAAAAATCCGGCAACGACACAACAGACGAAGATGATCAGCTGGCGCTTTTTAAATAGTTATCCGGTAGTCTTTGGAAAACTGACTCAAGAAACGCCTATTGGGGATAAACTCTATCATGAACGCCCACCTTCGATAAATGGTAACTTGTGCTCAGTTAAGCTCCAGTAACTCGATTGACTCGCACCCACACTGATCAGATTTTTTGCCCACAAGTTCTTTACAAAAAAAGGGACTGTCCCTTCTTATTTCCCGAAACCGTCCGCACCAGTCGAAGTCTCATACAAGTCGTCACTCGCGGCTCCATTGTGACACTTGGACTTCTCATCGTTCTCGGCACACTCGGGGTCTCGATCACTCCATTGATTGCTTCGCGGGGAATTACCTCGCTTGCTGTCGCCCTGGCCCTGCAACCGACACTGGAGAATGTCTTTTCCGGCATCCAACTGGTGACTGATAAACCCGTGCGGGTGGGCGATTTCATCGAACTCGAAACGGGCGAGCAAGGTTTCGTCGAAAAGATCGGCTGGCGCTCCACATGGGTGCGCATGCTGCAAAACAATACGGTCATCCTACCCAACAGCTCCCTCGCTCAATCGAAAATAATTAACTACTTCTATCCTGAGAAAGAGCTCTCCGTGCCGGTAGAGGTCGGTGTGCATTATAGTGCGGACCTTGAGCACGTAGAACGCTTCACATTGGAAGTCGCGCGCAAATTCTTAATTTCTCACGGATGGGGCGTCGACGATTACAAAACCTTAGTTGTCTATACCTCATTCGGCGATTCCAGAGTAAATTTCACCGTGATGCTTCGGGTTAAAGAGTATTTTAACCGCTTCTGGGTACGTTCCGCCTTTATCAAAGCGCTGCACCAACGCTACAAGGCTGAAGGAATCGTGATCCCCTTCCCCATTCGTGCGATCAATACCAGCCAGGAAAGCGCTCAAATTCAAGTGCCACAAGCGGAGCCATAAACGCCCTCCAGCGATAAATGGTAACTTGTGCTTTGTTTCGCCCAGTAACTCTATCGAATCGCACACCATTTCACCTATATTTCGCCCATAAGCCACCCCCCCCACACACACAGGGACTGTCCCTTTTTGTGTATTTTCTTTTTGTAGCTTTTTTAGCCTGCCGCACAGAACATCAGCAATTTTTGAACGATTCTCCGCTTGCCAATTCCATCACTCTTGCGAAAGCATTCTCTGTATGGCATGGCGCATTACAGACTACATCGAACGCGGCGAAATCGATAACCACACCCGTGGCCGGGTGCACGGGCAAATCTGGTTGAACGGTATCGATCACCCCGTCCAACTCGAACTCACCGGCAACCCCTACCGTGACCTGGCAGGGCAGCGGCTCAAATTTCTCAACCCACATCCCCAGCCAATGCCGGACCATTTACGGAGGTTCGCCCGAGAGCAAACAGGAGTTATCGGCGACATGACGGCGGCGCGTAAGGTCAAAATCCTCGATATTCCCGACGACGAACTCAAGCACTACTATACCAACAAAATCCCCATGCCCTACCACTGGGGCAATTGCCTCTACCTGGAATGGCACAGTGTCCGCAACGGCCGCGTCGTAATCGAGGCCACCGACTTTGTACTGGAAGTCGAACCTGAGGCGGCATGGCAAATGTCGGAAGGTGAAGAGGCCGAACAGCTCGAAGCCAATGGCCGCGCCATGATCAATTTCATGGATCAACTACTGGAAGCGGGCAATCCTACTCACGAGACCAGCGATGAGGAGAACGCTTCGCTGAGCGCCGCTGAAGCGGCTGCGGATGCAGAGGCCGCCCGCATGGATCTCCTCAATGATCGGGTGATGGCGCGCCTGGAAAAGGACGAGCTGGCCAACGCCGAGGACTATGCCCGCATCCTGCGCGAAGAGCGCGAGCGTATTCGCCGGGAGCGTGGCGAAGATGAACCAAAACCTTTCGGCTCTAATGAAGAAGCGGATCATCCATTTCATATCGACACCATCAATTCAGACTTCGCGGAAGCGATGGCCAAAGAAGATGAACCCTGCGATCTGGAGAGCCACCCACTATTTGAGCAGTGCCAGCAATTGAGCTACCGCGCCGCAGATGATCTTGAGCAAAACGACTGGCTGCCCGAGGGTGCCCAGGAGGAGCATCCGCTCAATGCCCTGAAGCATGGCATCTGGATGGCTACGGTCAAACTGGCAGGTGCTCTCAACGGACGGGTTGAAGAATGGCCACCCGATCCGCTCTTCGCGGGAGATTGTCTGGTGCGACTCAAGAAAGCACGTCGCTACTTGAAGGATGCCCTCGCCGCACTCGATGCCGCCGAAGCCGAAAAACTAACCGATCCGGTCTGGTGCCTGACCCTGCGCCAGGAACTGCGAGGCATCCTGCAATCTGCGCAAAACTTGATCCACGAGGTCCGCTCTGCCCTCAACGGCAGCGAACATTGAATCGCGGCATTTAAACAATTACGCCCTAGGATGCGCTTGTTTGTGGGCTTCTTTGAGGCGGGCGATCGAGACGTGGGTATAGATTTGGGTGGTCGATAGGTTGGCATGGCCGAGTAGTTCCTGCACGGCCCGGAGGTCGGCACCTTGGTCGAGCATGTGGGTGGCGAAGGAGTGGCGTAGCTTATGGGGCGTCATATCCAGGGGGAGTTTGGCTGCAGCCAGGTGCGTCTTGAGGCTTTTTTGAACCTGGCGGGGCTCCAGACGTTGCCCCCGGCGAGTCGAAACAACCGGAGCGTTGTGGGCCGCCTCCAATTCAAAGCGCTGAACAAAGGTTTTTAGGCATTGCACGGCCACTGGCCCAAGGGGGCAGAGGCGCCCTTTGCGGCCCTTGCCCAAGACGCGGGCGACGCCTTGGCCGAGATCGACCTGACCGTGGTTCAGGGCACAGAGCTCACTGACCCGCAGCCCCCCACCGTAGAGGAGCTCCAACGCGAGTGTATCACGGAAGGCCTCGAACTCCCCCAACTTGCCTTCTTGCCAGAGGAGAATGGGCGCGTTGAGTAAACTACGCATCTGACTCTCTGTCAAAAACTTGGGTAGGGGCTTATCCAGTTTTGGCAGCGTCAAACCGGTAAAGGGGTTACTCTCAACCCGACCTTGCCGACGCAAATACAAATAGAATGCCCGCAGCCCGGATACTTGGTTGTGAAGCGTGCGCCGGGCTTTGGCGCGACCCGCTTCGATCAAGTAAGAACGCACCTGCAGCGGCTTAACACTGGCAAAATCGCCCGTCCACTTGCCGGATGCCTCAAGGTAGCCTACAAATGCCTCTACGGCAGCACGATAGTTGCGCAGGGTGTAGGGCGAGACGCGTCGCTCATGCGCCAGGTAATCGGCGAATTGATCGAGGTGTGGGATTGGATTAGGCATGCCGTTTTGGAACGCAGTGAGCTAGCTAGCACCAGATTTAATAATGCCGACGCAGGCGCGAGCAAGCTCGCACGCCACGGAAAGAACGATTCCGACAACATCTATTCCCCTTCTAATTGCCGAGCTTGAAGCGTTCGATCACTTCTTCGGCGAAGTAGCGGTAGGCATGCGCCCCGCTGCTGTTGGGTTCGTATTCAAAGATGGACTGGCCAAAGCTGGGCGCTTCACTCAGACGCACGGAGCGCGGAATCATGCTGCGAAAGACCAATTCATCAAAGTGGTTGCGCACCTCACCTACGACCTGTTGGCCCAGGTTGGTCCGCTGGTCAAACATGGTCATCAGAATGCCGCCGAGCTGAAGGTCGTCATTCACCCCGGCCTCACGGAGCTTATCAACCACCTTGAGTATTTGCCCGAGGCCTTCCATGGCCAGGTATTCACACTGGAGCGCGATGAGTAGGTAATCTGCCGCCGCCAGGCTGTTCATCGAAAGCATGCCGAGTGCCGGAGGGCAATCGAGCACGATGACATCGTAGTCATCCGAATCACGCAGTGGCTGCAATACCTCGCGCAGCTGGATGAGATAATTGTCTCGCTGAACCAGCTCGATTTCGATGGCTGCCATATCGACCTCGGAGGGGATGATGAAGAGGCAATCGCTGGCACCGACGGGCTGAACCTTTTCCAGGGCCGTGCCCTCGCCACACAGAGGGCCGTAGAGGCTGCCCCCCTCCAGCTTTTCGAGGCCGAGTCCGCTGGTAGCATTCGCCTGCGGATCGAGATCGACCAGGACTGTGCGCACACCCTTATCGGCCAGCGCATAGCTGAGATTGATGGCTGTCGTTGTTTTACCAACGCCGCCCTTTTGATTCGCAATGGTGAATACTGTAGCCGACATGGCCTTCTTGATAGACGATGCAGAATCGCCGTCGAGCAGAAAGCTGCATGTGGGATTCGAGATACGGGAGGCGAGATGCGGGATACGAGATGTGGGATGCGAGGTGCGGGATGCGGGATACGGGATGCGGGATACAAGCCAGACCGAGGGGGTGGCTTTTGGCATACCATTGAGCTACACCTCGGCTTCGACGGGGTTGTGCAGCACCCCGATCCCGGTGATTTCGATCATCACCTCATCGCCCGGCTTGAGGAAGCGCGGTGGATCGGCAGCCATGCCGACACCCGGAGGCGTCCCCGTAAGGATCACTGTGCCAGGCAGCAGCGTTGTGCTGGCGCTGAGAAACTCAATCAATTGAGCGACCGGAAAAATCATATCTCCAGTGAAAGACTCCTGCCGAAGCTCTCCATTCAATATGGTCCGAATGGGCAAAATCTGGGGATTTGGAATACGGTCGGCGGTCACCAGAATCGGCCCGAGTGGACAAAAGCTGTCGAAGCCCTTGCCCTTAGTCCACTGGCCACCCCCATGTGATTTCTGCCAATCACGGGCACTCACATCATTGGCGCAGGTATAGCCGAGAACGTAGTCGAGCGCATCTTTTGCCGCGACATTTTTACAACGCTTCCCAATGATGACTGCCAGCTCACACTCGTAGTCGACCTGGTCGCTATGCAAATGCCTCGGTAAGATGATCGGCTGGCCCGGATCCAGTACTGAGGTCGTGCCTTTCATAAAGACGACCGGGTATTCCGGCACTTCCGCCTGCATTTCCTCTGCGTGCGCGCGATAATTGAGCCCGATCGCATAAATCGCACTCGGCTCCACCGGAGCCAAGCGGCGCACCGGATCCAGCAATTCCTGACTCTGACAAAAGTCCCCATAGAGCTCGCCCTTCAAGCGAAAGACCTGGTTCCCCACCTCGCATCCATAATGCGTCGCCCCATCCCGTGTCATCACTCGAACAATTTCCATAGGGACAGCTTTCCCGCCACTTCGGATAGCGCAAATTTTTTCTTGCTTTAGCCGGATGAGCCACCTTTATTCCCGCCTTTCGCATGGTGACGGGGGCTTAGCTCAGTTGGTTAGAGCGCATCCTTGACATGGATGAGGTCGCAGATTCGAATTCTGTAGCTCCCACCATGCCCCTTTCCCGAGGGGCTCCAGAAGCTACTTGAGCCTTTTATGCCCTCGGACTGCCCGCCTTATCCCTGCTTATAGCCCGGCGTAGCGTAGCTCGGGGCGAATTGGATGAGGCTGACCACCGCGACCATCAGAATGGCAATATGGTATTGCGGATAATCGGGGCCGACGAGGAAAATGCTAACAAAAATGGACATCTCCGCTAAGGCCAAGCCCACGATCATGGCGATCAACTGCGGCGTAGTGCTTTTGATTTTTGGAATCACTAACCAGCGAACACCTGTAGCTGCGATCAAAGGCATGAAACTCATCACCCAAAGCCAGAGCGCCATGGGAGCCTCGGCATTATCACCCAGAGAAAAGCCACCCCCCAGAAAAATCTGAAAGATAAAAGCCGATTGTAGGTAAGCGAACCAAATGATCCACATAACGAGGGCGTGCTGTTTCGACATTTCCATGGAGTCGGAAATATACTGCCCTCATAGACGAAAAAGAAGCCCAAAGTGCCGAAGGCACACTACCGCCCAGAACGGCTAAAGCCGTCACGCTTACCTGAAACCTCCAGATGAAATGCCCCTGCCCTACCGCCGCTCGGCGAACCAGCGGGCCACGCCGGCGCAACCGCGGCAGTTTAGGATCTGTTCCGGTGGGATGGCACCTTTGCGGGCGATGTTAACTCCGGCCTCGAAGTGAGCGAGTCCTTCGACCTTATGCGCGTCCGGGTTGATCGCACACATCAAGCCCCGCTCGGCTGCCCGCCGCCAAAGCCGCCAATCCATATCAAGCCGGTGCGGATTCGCATTGATTTCGATGATGACCCGATTGGCGATCGCGGCATCGATGACTTTCTTTAAATCGATCTTGTAGGGCTCTCGGCGGAGCAGAATGCGTCCGGTGGGGTGCCCGAGCATGGTGGTAGCCGGATGCTCAATCGCGCGAATGACCCGCGCGGTCATCGCCTCCTCGGATTGGCCGAAACTCGAATGGACCGACATCACGGTGTAGTCCAGCGCGCGCAAAGTGGCTGCCTCCAGATCCAGTGAGCCATCGGGTAGAATATCACACTCAATCCCGGAGAACACATGCACCGCCGATTCACCGGATTCATTAAAAGCACGGATCGACTCGATCAACTGCAACACCCGCGCATCATCCAGGCCCTTCGCTTGATAGCTCGCCTTGGAATGATCCGCAATGCCGAGGTAATCCCAACCGAAAGCCTCGGCCCCGGCAGCCATCTCCTCCAACGTCGCCCGCCCATCCGAGGCCGTCGTGTGGTTGTGAAAAACGCCCTTAATCTGCGACGCTTCCAATAACGGAGGGATGGTGTCCTCACCGTCCCCTTTTCCGGCCTCATTGATAATTGTATACATCTCCAACTCCCCCATGCCTTCACGCAACTCAGGAGGAATCTCCCGCAGCCCGAGAAACCCAAACAGTTGGTCCTCCGTTTGGATCCGCCCACTCTCACTTTCACTTTCACTTTCACTCCGCAAGGCCAGCCCCCACTCGCTCAAACTGTAGCCTTGGGCCAGAGCCCGCTGCCGCATGGCCACGTTGTGCTCCTTCGAGCCGGTGAAATGGTGCAGCGCGAAAGCAAACTGCTCGGTCGGCACGACCCGCAGATCCGCCTGCATGCCTGAATCGAAGCGAACGCTGGACTTCGTCGTGCCCTGCGCGGTGACTTCGCTCACCCCCGCCTGCCCGACGAACCAATCCATAACTGCCTGTGGCTTAGCCGAGGCCACAATGAAGTCGAGATCGCCCACGGTTTCTCTGAGTCGGCGCAGACTGCCCGCCGCCTCCGCCCGCTCCACTTCAGGCAAGGCGCGCAGGCCCTCCAGAATCGGCTCGGCCACGGCCCGCGCGTCCCACCAAAGATGCCGCTGCGCGTAGGCAGCCCGATTCGCGATGCCGCTTAGGATTTTTTCCTCCGACTTCGCGCCAAAGCCTTTCAATGCGGCCACCTCACCCGCTTCACACGCGCGTTTCAGCCCCTCAATACTGTCCAGTCCCAAAGCATCGTGCAGCTTTTTAACTTTTTTCCCGCCTAAGCCCGGGATGTCCAACATTTCGATCAGACCAGGCGCTACCGATTCGCGCAGTTTGGTGTAGTATTCCAATTCGCCTGTAGCGTGGAGCGTTTCGATTTTATCCACCAGGGCCGAGCCGATCCCCTTGATTGAGCCGAGCCGCCCCTCCCCAATGACCGCACCCAGATCGTCCTCCATCGTATCCAGCGCCCGTGCGCCAGTCGCATAAGCGCGTATTTTGAAGGGATTCTCCCCCTTTAATTCAAGAAGAACCGCAATGTCTTCGAGCACCTCTACAATCTCAGCTTTGTTCATACCCCGTTACTGCCTACTGATTTAAAGAATGACCCAAAAGAGAAATTTGCGCAAACGGACGAAAATCCTGTGGATTATAGGTTTTTAAGAGCCGAAGACCGTGCGCTTCCATGGTTGCCACCAGGTTGGCATCGTGAATTCGCTTCCCCTTGAGATTGTGCCGGAGGATCAATGCCGCGAGCTTTTCCTGGGAGGACGGGCCTTCCGATAGAGTCTGCACCAGCTTTTGAAAAGTCTCCACATTTCCACAAGCCTCCGCCGGGCTCAGGCCTAAGCCGTTATTCTTCACTGGACGAGTGGCTACAACCAAATATTCACGAAAGATTTGCGGACAGGCAAAAGCACGCCAAGCCCCGGAAAACGAACCTTCGAGAAACGACTTTGCATCTGCATGGTGCTCGCGATCAGTATCTGTGGCTGCCAGCAGAATGTTGGTATCAACAAAGACGCGTTTATCTTCCATCGTCGCCGTAAAGAGATTCTCTGGACCAGGTCATGTCCGGTTGACCCGTCGAAACGGTGCGAATTGATTCGAGAGGACTGGAAGGCTCATCTGCTTCCGGGGGCAGCATCTGAGCCGCATCCACCAGTAGCGATTCGATCTCTTTTTGCAGCGAACGGCGATGGCGGCGAGCCCGCCGCTTCAGCGCGTCAAGAACTTCGTCATCGACTTGCCTTATGTGTATCGATTTCATACCAGTATTAAAATGCTAGCATAAAACCGGGTCAAGAATTCTTTTCGTTTACAGGAAGCGCCATTTAGGGGCACACTGCACGAATGAAGCATGCGCGACGCACCTTGCCCGTCTTCGATATTTTATACCAAATGAATGCACATGAACAAACCGCGATCGATTCGCTCTATCGCATCAGCAGCCTGGTTTCTGACACGGACGAGCCGCGTGTCGCGCTACAGCTTATTCTCGATGAAATTGTCCGCGTGCTGCAGCCGAACAGCGCTTCCATTTCACTGATCAACCCGGACTCCAAGGCTCTCGAGCTGGAAGCTTCATACGGTTTGCCCGAGGACTGGCAGGATCTGGAGCTCTCCCTCGGGCAAGGCATTACCGGCTGGGCCGCCCTGCACGCCCGCGCACTGATCGTCGACGACGTGCGCGACGAGCCCCGCTACATCTCCGTGCGCCCGAACATCCGCTCGGAAATGGCCGTTCCCATGGAGGATCACGGCATGGTTGTTGGGGTGGTCAATGTGGACAGCGATCAAGTGGCCGCTTTTAATGAATCCTCCCTGAAAATTCTCACACTGCTGACCAATGAGGCTGCTCGTGTCGTCTCACGACTCTGGATGATCCAGCAACTGCGGACCAAAGCCAAACAGCTGGAGTCTCTAGTCGGGATGAGCCAGGAGCTCGTCGGCGAACTGGATGGGGATGAGCTGATGCAAGGACTGGCGAGTCAGGCGCGGCAACTCATCGACTGCGCAGGCGGTGCGCTCTTCCTCATCAGCTCGGACGGAAGGCATCTCGACCTCCACAGTCTCATCACGGCCAACGGGAAAATCCCGCTGCAAGAGCATATCCCGCTCGACCACAGTGCGCTCGGTTCAGCCATCTATCGGCGCAAGCAAGTCGAGGTGCATGATCTCAAATTCACCGAAGAAAATGATTTCATTGCCACTATTCAGCGCGAGGGCTTTGTCTCGATGCTGGCCTCACCAATCATTTTTGGCGACGAACTGATCGGAGTCATCATCGCCTACACCGATCACTCGCACCGTTTCAATAACGATGAGAAAAATGCCTTCACCACGCTCGCGGGCATCGGCGCGATTGCCATCCAAAATGCCCGCCTCTACTCACGCATTTTCGCCAGCGAGGAGTCTCTGCGGCGTAATGAAAAGCTAACTACACTCGGCATGCTCGCCGCCGAAATCGCGCACGAGATACGCAACCCGCTGACCGTGATCAAGCTACTCTTTGACTCGCTCGACCTGCAGTTCGACGAGCAGGATCCACGGCATACCGATACTGCCGTTATCACCGAGAAACTCGATCAACTGGAAGAGATCGTCGAACGGGTGCTGAGCTTCGGACGCACGCGCGAAGGCATGCATACCCGACAAAATTTAAATAGTCTCGTCGCCGATACACTCAAGCTCGTCCGCCTGAAGATGCACCAACAAAAGATTGAGCTGCTGTTTGAGCCAAGCGAGGAAGCGCTCCGGGTCGACGTCAATAAAGGACAGATCCTGCAAGTGCTGCTCAACCTCATGCTCAACGCCACCCAAGCCATGCCCGAGGGCGGGCGCATCTGCATCGAGAGCTCACGGGATGCAGACTGTGCACTCGTAACGATCTCCGACAATGGGGGTGGCATCCCTGATTCGATTCGCGAAGATATCTTCGAATCTTTCCTAACCAATCGTCCCGATGGCACCGGACTCGGCCTGTCCATTAGCAAGCGCATCCTGCGCGCTCACCGTGGTGATATCGAACTCCTGCACTCCTCCGCCGAGGGCAGCAGCTTCCGCTTTTGGCTGCCGCTGGCCGGATAGGCTTTTCAAACGGCTTAGTCGCAGGATAGGCGTGCTAGTGCCCTGTAACATGTAAATATTTCACTGTTCACGTGGCGTGTCCGCTCGCGGACGCCTGCGTTGCCACAGCGCACTGAAAGCTCCGTAGGCCAACAACGCTGCAGGGGCTCGCAACCCTCTTCGCTCTACGAGCTTCCGTCTTCGCTCTACGAGCTACGCCGGACAAGACGCCGGACAAGAGCGAGCACACCACTTTTCAAGATTCAATATGGCCCGTAAAAACTTATTTCAAGCTCCGTTAGTGAACCAAGAAAAAGCGGGGGCGCCCGCTCATATCTTCCATGCTCTCACCCGTCAGACCGTGAGTCTCGGCGAGCTGTTTGAGCGCCGCGTGCTGGGCAATGCCCGTCTCCATCGCAAGGTGTCCGCCTGGGTTGAGGAAATCTTTAGCCGATGCCAAAATATGCCGCAAATCATCCAGACCCTCACCGCCTGAAACCAGCGCACTGTGCGGCTCGTGCAGGACCACTTCCGGCTCGGCCGTCTCCATCTCCGCCTCGGTTAGATAGGGGGGGTTGGCCACGATCAGATCGAAGCGGGCCTCACCCGCCAAGGGCTCCAACCAACTGCCTTCAAGAAACTGAATTCGATCGGTCAGCCCCAGGGCAGCGGCATTCTCCCGCGCAAGCGCGAGCGCATCCGCGCTCAGGTCGATCGCAGTAACGGCTGCATTGAGGTATTTGCTAGCCAGCGCCAAGGCCAGCGCCCCACTCCCCGTCCCCAGGTCCAGGATGGACTGGGGTGCCGTGGTCAGGTGCGCGAAGATACGGTCGACCAGCTCCTCCGTCTCGTGACGGGGGATGAGTGCGCGCGCATCCACTTTGAGGGTGAGTCCATAAAATTCAGTGCTGCCCACGATGTATTGGAGCGGCTCTCGGCCCGCCCGGCGTTTGACCAGTGGACGCAGCGCATCCAGCTGGGCCTCGGTCAGCGGACGGTCGAGGTCGAGGTAGAGATCCAGCCGCTTGAGCCCAAGTGAGTGTGCGATCAAAATATCCGTATCCAGCTTGGCATTGGGCACGCCCTTCTGAGTCAAGAAGGTCTCGGTGCGGGCTTTGATTTCGCGGACAGTGAGCATATTAGTTGGAGCCAAACTCCCAAGGGTTGATCAGGTCAACGCCAAGGTCTTCAAAGTCTTTTGTGTTTCGCGTAGCAAGGCTAAGTTTGTATCGACAAGAAAAGCCATTAAGGGAACTCAATTGGTCGCTCTAAATCTGCTTTTCGATCCGGTAGAAACTCCTCGAAACCACGTCCGTCGTCATCACCAATTAGATCAACCATTGTTTGGTTGGGTGTCTCGGCTTCGTAAACCGCATTTTTCAATACCTCGGCTACCCACGCAGAAAGCGACATATTGGCATCAACCGCCCGATGCCGTGCTTGGCGACAAAGCTCATCGTCGATTTTCAGAGTTACATTCATGACAGGCACGGTTGCACGAAAGCACGGGTTTTGTCAAGATTTCATAGGTCAGACCACTTGACTAAATAGAATAAAACGTCACGTTATGGAAAAATATGAATAAGGTCACGATATTGAAAGCGCTTGAACGTCTCGGAGCGCAGGCAGGGCTGGATGGGATTCGCCTGGAAGTTTCCATCTACGGCGGAGCAGCGTTCCTGCTGGCCTACAATTCGCGCGAAGGTACGAAGGACATCGATGCCATATTTCATCCCAGAGAAGCGGGTGAGCGACTGGTTGCGCAAGTCGCCCGAGAGTTGGATTTGCCGGATGACTGGTTGAATTCGGACGTCTCGCAATTTATTTCACCCAAGGTTGAGGCTAAACGGCGGCTGGCGGAAATAGAGGCCTTGACCGGGCTCATTGTCCACGTGCCCAGTGCGGAATATCTGCTGGCCATGAAGGCACTGGCCTGTCGCCGTCCGATCGGCGGCTATCGCGGTGATGTGGATGACCTGAGCTTCCTCATTAAGAAGATGGAAATCCGATCCCTTGAGCCTATCCAGGAAGCCATCGACCGTTTTTACCCCGATGATGTATTGCTGCCGCATCATCGAGCCCTGCTGCAAAGTTTAATCGAGCAAAACCATGAATAAATCCTGGAAACGCCCCACCACTGCGGCGGAAATTGCCGTTGAGACCCGCGACCCGGAATCGTTTGGGCGGAATCTACGCGACTGGCAACACGAGTTGCGTACTGTGAGCAGTGCCGCCGATTTCGCGCGACGCATAAGCGAAGCACCTTCGCTTATGCGTGACTTACTCCAAGACCATGGCCAGTGCGATGCCTACTTGGCGGCCTATGTCGAGTGGCTGTGCGAGCGTCACGGGC
Organism: Puniceicoccaceae bacterium; assembly: GCA_007692545.1. Taxonomy (GTDB): domain Bacteria; phylum Verrucomicrobiota; class Verrucomicrobiia; order Opitutales; family Coraliomargaritaceae; genus Thalassobacterium. Next base: position 7,550 of record REBV01000158.1, on the reverse strand, counting down.
TGCCCGCCCCTGCATGGCTCGCTGAACCGGGTCGGGCAGCGGAGAAAGCGTGGTTTGACTATCCACCGCTCTGGCGCGACAGCTTTGTCCACGCACCGGCCGCATTCCGGCGGCGCGGGGTCTTCACCCGCCCGGACGATGTGCTACACTTACGACGCGGCCGCCCCAAAGTAAGTGCCGCGGAAAAGCGCCGCAAGAATGCAGCGCGGCAACGACGCTATCGGGAACGTGTGAAGGAGAAACTTGAGCGGCTGAAGACACTTGAAAGCTGAAGCAATTCAACTGACCGGCTAATTTTCACCTTACTTTTTCTGCTTGCTTAGCAAATTCGCGATGCGGGCCTCGTAGTCGTGGTTTTGCAGGGCGTCGATCAGGTCGTCCAGGTCACCTTCGACCACGGTGGGCAGGGAGAGGCTGAGGCCGATGCGGTGATCAGTCAAGCGTCCCTGGGGATAGTTGTAGGTGCGGATGCGCTCGGAACGGTCGCCGGTGCCGATCTGGCCCTTGCGCTCGGCGGCGTATTTGGCGTGCTCTTCGTCTTCCTTGGCTTTGAGCAGGCGGGAGCGCATGACGGTGAGCGCTTTGGCGCGGTTTTTGATCTGCGAGCGCTCGTCCGCGCAGTAAACAGTGACGCCGGTCGGCTTGTGCACCATCATGACGGCGGAGTCGGTCGTATTGACGTGTTGCCCCCCGGCACCGCTGGCCCGCATGGTGGAGATTTCGAGGTCATTGGGGTTGATCTCGATATCCACTTCTTCGGCTTCAGGGAGCACGGCCACCGTCGCAGTCGATGTGTGGATGCGGCCCTGCGTCTCGGTGGCGGGGACGCGCTGCACGCGGTGCACCCCACTCTCGAACTTGAGGTATTTATAGGCGTCTTCACCCGTCATATTGAAAATGATCTCCTTAAACCCGCCCACATCGGCCGGGCTGGAGCTAAGCACTTCCACTCGCCAGCCACGGGTCTCAGCGTAGCGGCTATACATCCGGAAGAGGTCACCGGCGAAGATGTTGGCCTCGTCGCCACCAGCGCCACCACGGATTTCCATCACGGAGTTGCGACTGTCCGTGGTATCGGGCGGGATCATAAAGCGGAGCACGTCGTTGGCCAGCTTATCGCGTAATGTGGTCAGCGACTCCAGCTCTTCGGCGGCCATCTCGCGCAGTTCGGCCTCGACCGACGCGTCCTCGCTCATCGCTGCATTCTCCGCGATCTGTTGAATGGTGTCATGATACGCTTCAAACTTCTCCACCAGTGCTGCCAGGCGTTGCTGTTCGCGGGCCACTTCAGCAGCCCGGCGCTGGTCCGAGTAAAAGTCAGGGTCGGCCATCTGGCCGTTGAATTCGGCCAGCTTGGCGCGGAAAGGTGCGATGTCGGGTATGGTGTGCATGATGGGTCAACTGCTTTTGAAATATGCATTGCAGTGAATGCGATAGCTGACAACAGTCGAGATCTACCTGCAATGACGAAAAAGAACCTGCACCGCCAAAACATCGTCGCCTGTATCTGGGATTTTGACAAGACGCTCATCCCCGGCTACATGCAGGCACCCATCTTCGAAGCCTACGGGATCGATGAGGAACGCTTTTGGAAGGAAGTCAACGCACTGCCCGAAATCTACGCCCAGCGTGGCACACGGGTCTCTCATGACACAATTTATTTAAACCATTTGCTCAGCTTTGTAAAAAACGGCTGCCTGAAGGGGCTGACCAACAAACGTCTGCGCGAGCTGGGCCGCGAGCTGCAATTCTACCCTGGACTGCCGGATTTATTTACCCGGCTGCAGGCAGTGGCGGAGTCGCGGCCGGAATACAAAAAACACAACATCCGGCTGGAGCACTACATCATCAGCACCGGGCTGGCAGAGATGATCAAAGGCAGCGCCATCGCCCCTTATGTGGATGGGATCTTCGGCTGCGAGTTTATCGAAGCCCCCCTACCCCCGAACTACTCCAATCAGAATGAGCTCCCCCTGCATATTGAATTCGAGCTCAGCCAGATCGGCACCATCGTGGATAACACGATCAAGACCCGCTACATCTTTGAGATCAATAAGGGCAGCAATAAAAACGCTGAAATCGATGTCAACGCATCCATGGACCGGGTCGACCGCCGTATCCCGATCGACCGGATGATCTACACGGCAGATGGACCCAGCGATGTGCCCGTCTTTTCCGTGGTCAAAAGTAACGGCGGCAAGGCTTATGCCGTTTTTAATCCCGAAAGCGAAGCCGAGTTTGCCCAAAATGACGCCCTGCTCCACGCCGGGCGCATCCATGCCTACGGACCAGCCGACTACACCGAGAAAAGCACCACCTCTAAATGGCTGCGCATGCACGTGCGCGGCATCTGCGACCGTATCGTGACCGAGTGCGAAGAAAGCTTGCAGCGAAACATGGGTAAAGCCCCACGGCACTTGCATGACGAAGATGAGGATGTGGACGGTTCTTCTGAGACTACGCTACCGCAGAAAGAACTTTTCTGATCGTGGCGTGCGAGCTCTCGACCGGCGTCTTGTCCGGCGTCTTGTCCGGCGTCTTGTCCGGCGTCTTGTCCGGCGTAGCTCGCAGAGCGAAGACGGAAGCTCGCAGAGCGAAGACGGAAGCTCGCAGAGCGAAGACGGAAGCTCGCGCCTGTGGTATTGTTGGCTGGACTGCGCGTTTTGCGGATAGCAACGGAGTGCGGGTGTCCTCTGCCGCTGGCGTCTGCCGGGCCGACAACGACGCTGGTGCGTGGGGACATGCACGCTCCCTACACATTTAACATAAGCACAAAGAACCGTATCTATGAAGGTTCTGGTATCTTCGCGCGGTATATCTGCCACCCTGCCAGAACAAAGCACAGGCCAACAAATATCCCAAATAAAAAGATAATCCCCCATTGGACGCTTTCCGGGACCGTATCTTGTGAAAGATCCAATCCCATGGCTTGTAACCCCAGTCCAATCGTCACAAACGCAACTGCTCGGGCCACTTTGAGTGCTGACTTCCATACCGCAAAATAAAGCGACTCTTTCCGCTTCCCCGTTGCAAATTCATCTGCATCAATTAAGTCCGTGATCATCGAATCCACCAGAAAGACAGCTCCACAAAGAATGCCTCCAATTGTTGAAACGAGCAGTGGCGGCCAGAGTAAGCCGGCCGGTAATATTGGATAAGCGATGATCCCCATGAGCCCGAGCCCGCCGACCGAAATATAGGCTGGCATACGCTTGCCATAACGCTTCGAAAGCGCGATCCAGAGCGGGATCGAGAGCACGATACTGAGCGTAAATACTGGAAAAATTGCCTGTGTCACCTGAGCCTCTGATAGCTCCAGAACAAAGCGATAATACATCAGAGCCAGAGCCGCATTGACCGTGCGGCCAACCGCTGCGATAGCCCCAGCTGAAAGCAGGTGCATGAAAGGGCCATCTTTGAACAGACCTTTAACCTCTGTCCAGTTCGGCATCTCAGCCACCGCTTCTGGCTCGGTCGATCGCTCGCGCCCACGCACGCCAAGCGTGGTCAGGCTGGCCGTGATCACTACCAAAGCCGCCAAATACCACGCGCTAACCTGTCGGGAATCTGCCAGCAGCGCATTGGAAACGTCACCATCTAAAGCAGCTAAATAAATACCGGGCAAGGCACTCCCGACCGCAAGCCCAAGAATGCCAAAGCCCATCCGGGAAGCCAGCAGCTTATTCCGCTCAATCGCTTTGCGACTAAGCTCCGCACTCAAACTACTCTGGGGCAAGTCCAGTAAGGTCATGCCTGTATTGACCAAAACGTAGGCAACCAACAAATGCCCAAAGAGATAAGCAGCCGAATCCTCCCGAAACGGGGAAAATAACAATACAGTCGTCGCCGCCAAAAGCATCGCCCCCCACCAGAGCGTTGTGCTGTAAGCGATGCCCCGGCTGCGGGCTTTAAAGAGTCCAGCCGACACGATCAAATCGCTCAGCGCATCCCAGAAAATAGCCACCCCAAAGGCTAAGCCTGCCAAAAGAGGATCCAAGCCAAGAATCCGGGTGTAAAAATCAAACAGATATAGCTGAAGCATCACCTCCACCGCCACCTTGCCCAAACTAACCACTCCGTAGGCCGGGTAAATATACGTCTTGATGGGAGCTGGTATCACCGGAACAAAACGAAATGCTACCGATGAGCTTACAGTCCGCCTCAGACATCTACTTCCGACAAAAATTTGACAAGCTCCTACCTAAGAGCGATGCACTATCATGAATTTTTCAAAAATTTTCCTTTTGTTGACCCTCTTGCTTTCGCCCTTGGGCGTTTCTTTGGCAGTTTCCCCAGCCCAAACCAGTGCACTTGCCAGCTGGAAGGGCACCGTTTTTCGTATAGAAGATACCAGGACCCGCGTCAGCCTTGCCTCCGTCATGCTCTCCGTTAGCGATCTCAAGCCTGAAAATGGCAATCTCGTCGGCGATTACACAATTCGGGTGCCACTCATGCAGTCAAAGAACGACCGGGGCAAAATCATCCTGCCCCTTGATATAAGCATGGATGACTTGGGCACCAAAGGAGGCACGCTCCGCGGCCAAGCCATTAGCTTTAAGGAAGACACGACGCCCAATGCCATCGTCTGTCGCATCGTTCCAGGGGAGAAACAAGCTATCTACCTCGACATCACCACAGATGATCGCACACTTCAGTTCGAATCGCGCTATACCATCGTCATACAACCTAAAGACAGCTAAATACGCAATGACAGACGAAGACCACGGCCCAACTGGCGAAATTTGTTTCGACCTGCCCTCGCCTTACGAGCCACATCCCTGCGGACTCCTGCATTTACCGCGTTTTATAGCCAAAATTCGCAAACATCTAGCCAGCGAACTTCCCAAGTCCTATCAAAAGAATTTTTGTCGCGGCTTCGACCGCTTTCTTTGTTTGCATCTGGGAGTCGACCCCAAAGATGTCGTCGAAGCAGTCAGACAAGCCAATGACGATGTTATTCTATTGGACCAGCTACTAGGAGAAATCTTTCCCGAAGACCTCCGCGTCGTCGAATGGAACCGGGAAGTCACCCATAAAGGGCAAACCAAAGCAGGCAGGGAGTTCCTTGCCGAATCTTTAACCAATATGGGCACCCCGGAAATGATCGGTAAGATCGAGTCCGTCATGGACATGATTGACTTTGACGAAGGCCGCATCCCCGGATTCTCCGACCAGCGCCGTCAGGCTTGGGAAGCCAACAACTCCCCTGAATAAACTATGGAATCATTTACCTTCGAAGGGCGCAAAGGCCCCGTTCATATTCGCCCGATCCAACGCGAGGACATTCCTCATTTGATTGAACTAAACAAGCGAGCGTTTCCCCTGATGGCAGAGGAGAATGTCGTTTGGAGTGAGCGACAACTCAGAAATCACCTGCGGCTTTTTCCTGAAGGCCAACTAGCCGCCATCGTCGATGACCGCATCGTCGGCGCAGTCGCTTCGCTTATTATCAGCAAGGAGCGCGATCCCTACCGGACACACACCTACGCAGGTATCACCGATGGAGGTTACTTCCATAACCACGACTCCAGCGGCGACACACTTTACGGAGCCGATGTCTACGTCGATCCGGATTGCCAAGGCTGCGGCGTCGGTGCTGCGCTCTACGAAGCCCGTCGACGACTCTGCAAAAGTCTCAACCTCCGTCGCATACTAGCTGGAGGCCGACTCGCCAGCTACGACTCAGCCGCCGGAGAGCTGACTCCAGAGGCCTACGTCGGCAAAGTAGTCAATGGCGAGATAAATGATCGCGTATTAACGTTTCAACTACGAGAAGGCTTTATAGTTCGCGGTATTTTGCGCAACTACATTACCGACCCGATGAGTCGCAACTATGCCAGTCTCATCGAGTGGCTCAATCCAGACTATGTTCACTGTCAGGTCTCTTCAAAAGTTCGCTTAGCCTGCGTACAATACAAAGTCCGCAAGATTGATACCTTCGAAGATTTTGCCAGCCAAGTCGAGTATTTCGTGGAAACCGCCGCCGACTATAAGTCCGACTTTGTGCTCTTCCCCGAGTTCTTTTCTGTGCAACTGCTTTCCGTCATTGAACCCCTCCCCTCAATCGACGGGATTCGTAAGCTAGCGAAAGATTTCAGTGCACCCTTTATTGACCTGATGTCCCGTATGGCTAAAAAATACGGGCTTTATATTATCGGCGGTAGCCACCCGATCGAGCGGGGTAATAAACTACAAAACGAATGCCTCATTTTTGATCCGGCCGGGCGCTACATATCACAACCCAAACTACACATCACCCCCTCTGAAAAACGCTATTGGGGGATCTCAGGTGGCCACGAACTCATCGTTTTACCCACCCCAAAAGCCAAAATTGCTGTCCAGATTTGCTACGATGTCGAATTCCCCGAAGCGACCCGATATCTAGCAGACGAGGGAGTCGAGATTCTCTTTGTTCCCTACTGCACCGACGACCGACACGGCATGTTCCGCGTGCGCAAATGCGCCGAAGCACGTGCAATCGAAAACCAGATATTTGTGGCCACCGCAGGCATCATTGGTAACTTACCCAGTGTTCCCGCCATGGACATCCACTACGGACAAGCCGCCGTCTTTACCCCCTCGGACTTCGAGTTTGCCCGCGACGGCATACAAGCCATCGCCGATTCCAATGTGGAGACCATGCTCGTCACCGACATCGACACAGAAGACCTCTACCGATCGCGCTCCGCCGGATCCGTCACCCCCCGCTTGGACCGTCGCACCGATCTCTTTGAACTAAAGGTAAAACTCAAAAACATCGACACCCGTAGCGAACTCAACGAGGCCCCGGAATTCGAACTGCCAAAATAAGCTTTCACCTGAAGTCGTGGCATCGTCGATTTTGTCACGGCGTAGCAACGCGGAGACGGATGTGACGGCCCTCAGCTGGAATCAATCCGTCTGCTCAAGCAAAGATCTTCTGTCGCAGCCCCTGGATGACGGCCAGGTCTCCCCACTCCGCCCCCAGCATCGGATTGGCCTTCGGCGGGTGCTTGCGCGCCCGCGCCCGCTGTACCTGGGCCGTCATCGAGCGCACATATTCCGCCGAGCCCAGCACCAGCCCATCGCTGAAGTAGCGTACCCGGCAGCGCATTGCCGCCGCCAAAGGCAGCACGCCCCCCTGCGCCTCGATCACCCGGCAAGCCGTCTCCCGGTCAATAGCACGCCCTCCCATCAGCCAGGGGTCGGCCCCCTGACCAAACAAAAGGCTGCGGTGCGCACTCAAAATACTCGCTGCACTCTGATCACCCCCGAGGTAGTTACCCCAGACACGCAGCAGACCCGCCACCGCCTGGCGATTGCCAGCCACCGCCTCCGCGTAGCCACAGAAGCGGTAGTCCTTCGGGTCCTTCACCAGACCCGCCCGCACCGGGTTTAGGTCAATGTAAGCCGCCATCGTTTGCAGCGGATTCCCACGCCCCTCCACCAGCACCGACTTAAAGCGCTCCGCCCACAAAGTCCCAAAGCGCTCATGCGTCTTATTGAACCAAATTGAAAAACGCTGTTTCAGAGTCTTCATAAACTCGGACACATCCCCCATCCGCGCCAGC
>REBV01000027.1 GCA_007692545.1 Puniceicoccaceae bacterium | reverse complement strand
CAGTTGCTCGACCAATTGCAATTGAGTGACTGAGATTTTGAGAAGAACATCTCGGTGGGATTAAAGGCAGGCGGGTAAGGAGGAAGAGCATAAGGGCTCCAGCCTCAGAGATTACCTCGCGGACACCTGCGATCTTGTGGCAGCTGAGGTTGTCAGCAATGACGAGGTCGCCGTGCCCGAAAGCCGGTATAGGAGCCACTATTTTATTCAGACAAAACTTGACTCACCTGGCGCGGCGGATCGGGAACGCTGCGGCTGATTCCGCACACAAGGACAGGTACCGAGCGTAGCGACAAACAACATGTCCTTACTCCCTTCCGGCCTTCGGCTTGGTCCGTAGCTGGCGTCAGCCAAAGGAGGGGTGGCGCCCCCGCCGCCCTGTGGTGAATTAGGAACGTAGCGGCTCAGCACCGGCTACAGCACCACGCCGGCTCCGGGGCGCTTTCAGGCAGCCTGGCTCCGCCTTTCAACGAACGAAGTGATCATGTAGGTTTCTTCCCCTTGACCGCCCACGCCATCAAGCCGCATGCATTAACCAAGCCCAAATTCCAGAGTAGCAATAAAACACCGAAAAAGAATGGGCCGTTGGTGTACATGATCCAGATACCAAAACCTGCCGGAACTACATTAAAAATGGCGTTACCTCGCCATAGGTGGTAGGCTTGGCCACCTTCAAGGTCGGCTCCTCGGATTGCAAGGCAGCAGGTTAAAACATATAAGATATAGCCATAACCCATAAATGCCAGCGTCGCCGCGGCCAGTGGCGTCACCGTGAGGCTTGGGATTTCTGTTAGGACGGCCACCCCACCCAAAACCGGGTAAAATCCCAGGGGGGTAAAGGGTGCGTTCACGATGGTCATCGTGGCAGCAAGCGTGCGTTCAGTACGGCGGATTTGTGTCTTTTTCATGTGGCCTCCTTGTTTGCGTACATTCAAAGACAAATTAAGATCGCTGTAAAGATGAAAGTTTCAGAAAATACAGAAAGATAAGAATGCCTGCACATTCTTGTAAAAGGGAGGGCGAGCGTCCCCGCGAGCCGCAGCGCGGTCTTACCGTGACAGATTGCCGAAACTCTAAGCCGTCGCCAGACAGTTGAGCTCACGTTTGGACCTACTCAGCCGATGCGCGGCTCGCGGGGACGCTCGCCCTCCCTAAAAAATTCCATTACGAGCAGCTTTTACGAGGTCTGAGTTAAGATCATTTCTCCTACCATTAGGTCACCGCATGAGTTCATTTAGTCTGACGAATTCTTGAGCAGGGTGAGGTTGCGGGTTTACATGACACTTGAGGCGGTTCAGTAATCCGGTACCGTTCGCCGCGATGAGTCCTCTTTCTGTCGTCACACTCGTTTTCGTAGCCTTGCTTCTCTGTCATGCAGGAGGTTTGGTACTTCGTCGGCTAGGTAGTCCTGCAACTGTACTCGAAATCGCAGTCGGCTTCGTCATCGGAAACTGGATTCTTTCGGAATCCGAAATCGCAAATTTTCGGGGTATTGCGGAGTTGGGAACAATCATTCTGTTTTTCTTTGTTGGGCTCACCATCCGCCGATCCTCCTTTCAAGGGTTTGGGCATTACTTGGTGCGGATAGCTCCGATCGGAGCGTTGATGCCGATTTTGGTTATGATCTTATTCTATCCATGGCTCGGGCTTCAGCCTGCGGAATTTGCACTGGCCACAGCTGTCGTAATGACGAGCGGAGCAGGAATCGCTGCGCGCGTCTTAAAAGAGGGCGGGTACCTGGCTTCACCTTCAGGAAGACTTTTGCTGACCACTTCTGTGATAGATGATGTTCCTTCCGTCCTCGCGCTTTCGCTTGCCATGGCTTTTGCCGTCGGGGGGGGATTGTTTCAAGCGGCTGTAGTTCCTTTAATCGTACTGGCTCTTTTATTTATCATTCTTGACCGGATCTCGCGTATTCCAGTGCTAGCTAAGGTGCCTCCTCTATTTCCGTTGGGAGTAGCGGTAGTGGCTGCTTGGATTTCTGCCCAAGCTGGCCTGAGTGCGCTTGCAGGAGCCTTTCTTGCCGGCCTAATGCTCGGGCGTGTCGTGCGGGAAAAAGAGACTGCCTATATCGAGGCTCTGCTGGATCTCTGTGTTCCTATATTCTTCATTTTTGTCGGAACGCTCATTCCATTTGAGGTTCTCACCCGCCCGGAGAGTTGGGCGACTGCCGCGCTAATCAGTCTTGCAACGGTGTTCACTCCTTGGCCGGTGGCGATGGTTCTGGGGAAGCGGGCCAAAAAAGAGGGGATCGATCCGTGGTTGGTCGCATGTGGAATGTTGGCACGGGGATTACCCGGTTTGGCGTTTACCACGATTGCCTTCACCAGCGGGCTCATCCCGGTTTCATTATTTTCTGCCTTGGTCATCGCAGTTTCGGTCACCAATGTGATCGGACCTGCCTTTATGACCCTACGAATGAATTGGCTGCGACAGCAAGCCGCTGAGGACGCTGCGGTGTCATTACCACAACCTTAAAGTGAAAAGGATAAGCTATCCAACAGCGGATTTGCTCTGTGCTCTCTGGGTCCTCTAGCTTGCCACGCCGTAGTTTGCGCGAATCGTAACGGAAGCGGGCGATAGCGGGTGGTTCAAAATGCCGATTCTGAGCCAGCGCTACCATTGCCGCAACGAGAACTATATTTGGGTAAAGTATCTGTCCTGCACTCAAACGCATCCACCATTTTAAACAAGCTAGCGCGTGTAGGGTGACGCCCTCGTCGCCCTGTGGAGCCATTATTTTTATTCAGACAAAACTTGACTCGCGGGTTCGGGTTTGGCTTTCTGGGGGGATGAAGCGTTTTATTAAAAATGACGGAGGGATTTACCATTGCATGAGCCGGACGGTGCAGGGGAGGCGTTTTTTGGGTGCGGTGGAGCGGGAGGTGCTGCGTAAGATGATCTGGCAGTTGGCTGACTTCTCTGGCTTGAGGGTGATCACTTACTGTTTGATGAATAATCACTTTCACATATTAGTTGAGGTGCCGAAGGAGCAGGCGGTGGATGATGCTGAGCTGGTTCGCCGCTTCTCGGTGCTCTACCCCAAGGGGCATAAGCGGTTGAACTTGAGAGCGGTAGATCTGGCGGCTGAATTGGAAGCCGGGGCGAGGGGAGATGAGCTCAGGGATTGGCTGCTTGGGCGGATGGGCGATCTATCCATTTTCATGAAAATACTGAAACAGCGCTTCAGTATCTGGTACAACGAGACGCATGAGACCTTCGGTGCGGTCTGGGCTGAGCGTTTTAAGAGTGTCCTGGTCGAGGGGCGGCGCTTCGTTTTGCAGGCGATGGCGGCCTATATTGACCTGAATCCTGTTCGGGCTGGCTTGGTCAAGGATCCCAAGGATTACCGTTTTTGTGGGTATGGCGAGGCAGTGGTGGGGAACTCAGCAGCGAGGGCTGGCGTTCAACGAGTGATGGGCGTTTTTGCTCCGGAGGGGAATGCGCAGGCGGCGCTCGCTGGTTACAGGACGCTGTTGTACCAACGCGGTTCCGACGCTGTTGATGGGCGTGGTGCGATCTCCGAAAGGGCCGTGGAGCAGG
>REBV01000104.1 GCA_007692545.1 Puniceicoccaceae bacterium | reverse complement strand
GGGCGGCAGAGCCAACCCACCTACGTAAACCCATCAAGCGTAGGCAGGTTGGCTTCGCCGCCTGCCCTTTACCAGCTTGCCACATCGATCTATCTCCGCACAGCAAACAGCTGGCGGCCTCATGAAACCCTAATTAAACAGCCTGCGTAGCTATTGCCCCGCAATCTTTTCTCAAGTAAGCGCCTTGCAAGACTGCGCCCTTAAATAACATCCAGCCAGGCAATAAGCACAAATTGGGTGAGGAACGCGACACCTAGCAGGGCGTAAACGAATAGCATGAAATAGTCTGTGGCGAAGCGGCGTGCCGGGTTACTGGCCTGCCGAATGGCAGGCTTCGAGGCCGATCTGGAGATCGATCTTGGGGCCGATTTTTGCTCACGGTTTGGATCGCCCTGAATGATGGGCGAACCCTGCTTGCGCTCCCGTAAGTGAGCGAGGCGGTCCGTCAGATTGGTTAATTCAGCCATATGATAAATGATTTGCGAATGATGGATATTAAGCAAGTTTAGAAAACCCTACTTTTGCTTATTTGTTGCATAAGTAGCCCTAATCTTAGACTTTAATCGACAACTGAGGGTTGACGCTCTGACATCGGGCCTCCATCACGTTCGCTTCTCCCGTGTAAAGCTTCGGTCTTTATTTTCAATACTCCGTTCCAGGTGAACAAGCTACTTTCAACAATTTTATTATTTCCTCTCATCGCCACTAGTCTGCATGCGGCAGAAGGTGTGAGCCCGTCTCCTTACAAGTTGACGGAGATTTTCGGGCTTCCGTTGACGAACACGATCGTGACGACCTGGGTGATCAGTATTCTGCTGATTATTGTGATTCGTGTCAGCGTTGGCACACCGAAATTGATTCCTGGCAAGGGCCAGGCAGTGATCGAAAATCTGATCGAAGGGCTGCGGGGTTTGCTGGAGCCGATCGTGGGGAAGAAAGCCTTCCCGATGACCTTTCCGCTCTTGATTGGCTTGTTTTTATTCATTCTGATCCATAATTGGAGTGGCCTTTTTCCGGGCGTCGGGGTTTTCGGTATGCACGATGAAAACGGCACGCTCAAATATTGGATGCGTCCTGCCAACTCCGATTTGAATGCAACCTTGGGGATGGCACTGGTTGCGATGCTGGCATGGTTGTTTATCAGCCTGAAAGTTGCCGGTCCCAAGTTTTTTATGTGGGAGCTCTTTGGCAACAAGGCGGATAAGAAAGACACGCCCAAGCTGATTTATTTGATGTTGATCCCCATTTTCATCGGGGTGGGTTTCATTGAAATGATCTCCATCGCCTTCAGACCTGTCTCGCTTTCGTTCCGTCTCTATGGTAATGTTTTCGGCGGTGAGAACTTGCTGAACAGCATGACAGGCTTGGCTCCCTACATCGTACCCGTTCCCTTTTACTTGTATGAAGTGTTGGTGGGCGTCGTCCAGGCACTCATCTTCACCCTGTTGGTCGCGATTTACATCGGGCTCATGACAAACCACGACGAAGAGCACGCCCATTGATTCATTGACCACTCACGAAAACTTTCAGCACCGGGACCATGTCAAAGAATCGTGGGCGGTGCAGAAAAAACTAAACAAAACACATCAACCCAAGCACACAAAATATGTTCAACATCCTCGCTGAAATCACTGGTAATCTTAATGTAGTGGCCGCCGTTCTCACGGTGCCAATTGGTATTGCCCTCATCGGCTACAAGGCTTGTGAGTCTGTCGGTCGCAATCCTGAAGCCTCGACCAAAGTATTGGTCCAGTCTATCATCGCCATGGCTTTCGCTGAAGCGGTGGTCTTCTTCGCCATCTTCCTGGGTGGCTTCGCCGGCTAATTCAATTCCTCCAGAATGCGTCGCTCTACCATTGAAGGCAGGGCGGCGCGTTCATTTATTTTTCTTTAATCCATTGCTTCCATGAAGGCTTCCATTGTTTTTTTGCTCATTGCGTTCACTTTGCCGTTTGGGCTCTTTGCGGCCGGCGATGCAGCTGCATCGGAGGCGAGCGGTAATGCGCTGACCGAGATCGCCACCGGGTTTGGCGTAACGCTGCCGACCTTGATCGCGCAGATGATTAACTTCATCATTGTGGCGGTGGTTCTCTATTTCTTTGCGGTCAAGCCCATCGCGGCGACGCTCGACGAGCGCCAGCAAAAGATCGCCGACGGCCTGCAGTATGCCGAGGAGATGAAGACGCAACTGGCTGAAGCTGAGCGCGAGCGTGCAGAAAAGGTCAAGCAGGCTGCAATCGACGCCCAAGCGATCCTGACCGAGGCCCGCGAGCAGTCGAAGGAAATGATTGAGCAAAAGACTCAAGAGGCCGCCGCGCAGGCCGAGGCCATTCTCCGCAAGGCAAGTGAAGCGACGGAGCTTGAGCGCCAGAAGATGTTGGCGGATGTTCGTCAGGAAGTGGCCCGCCTGGTGGTGGCAACTTCCTCCAAAGTGCTCGCCCGCGATCTCTCCGAGGGTGAAAAGCAGAGCTTCTCTGATTCTGCGGCCAAAGAATTGGCCACGACAGTCAGTTAATTTTTCGGACTATTTAATAAGCGATGCGACGCGATAAAAAGATCACCAAATTAGCCAAGAAGCTGGTCGAGCTCTCTCGGGAGGTCAATGGTGTCGTGACAGATGCCAAAGTCGCCGAGGTATTGGCCGGGCTCAAGCAAGCCGAGGTGCGCCACCGCCTGCTCGTGCTGAAGACCTACCTCTACTATGTGCGCCGGGAAGTCGCCCGGCAAACTGCCGTCGTTTCCGCACCCACGGCTCTATCGGCGGAGTCGCTCGAAGCAGTGGCGGCGAAATTTTCCGCTGTTTATGACCGCCCGATCAGTGCGGAAAGCCGCGAGGATCGCACGCTCATCGCCGGCGTGCGTGTCCGTGTCGGCGACGATGTGTATGACGCCTCGATTGCAGGTCGCCTGCAGCGTCTGGCCGAAAGCGTCCATTAATTCATTTATTTCATCCTTCTAAATTTTATTCCCTCACTTTTTTACTATGAGCTCTATAGTCGAACAAATCGAAAAAGAAATCGCTGGCTTTCAGGCTGGTGCTGTTAAATCCAACACCGGCAGAATTGTTTCCATCGCTGATGGCGTGGCCAAGCTCGAAGGCCTCTCCGGGATCATGTATAATGAGATGATCGACTTCGGTCAGGGCGTCACAGGTCTGGCCTTGAATTTGGAAGAAGACGAAGTCGGTTGCGTGGTGCTCGGCGACTACTCCCGGCTAAAAGAGGGCGACGAAGCGACTACAACCGGCAAGCTGCTCTCTGTCCCGGTGGGTATGGGTCTGCTGGGTCGCGTGGTCGACGCCATTGGCAACCCGGTCGACGGCAAGGGCCCGATCAACACCACCGAGACCTATCCGGTGGATCAAGTGGCCCCCGGTATCATTCCCCGCAAATCGGTTGATCAGCCGCTGCAGACTGGCATCATGGCGATCGACTCGATGATCCCTATCGGCCGTGGGCAGCGCGAGTTGATTATCGGCGACCGCTCGACGGGTAAGACGACCATCGCCATTGATACGATCATCAACCAGGCCAAGATCAACAACCAGCATCGCAACGAAGACGGCACCTTTCCAGAAGGCTTCCGCCCTGTGTATTCCATTTACGTCGCGATCGGTCAGAAGAACTCCAATATCGCCCGCACCATCAACGTGCTGGAGAAGGCTGGCGCGATGGAGTACACCATCATCGTCACTGCGTCTGCCGGCAACAATCCGGCCAATCAGTACATCGCGCCCTTCGCCGGTGCATCGATGGGTGAATACTTCATGCACAATGGCATGGATGCGCTGATCGTTTATGATGACCTCTCCAAGCAGGCGGTGGCCTACCGCCAGATCTCCCTCATTTTGAAGCGCCCTTCCGGTCGTGAAGCCTATCCCGGTGACGTCTTCTACCTGCACTCCCGTCTGTTGGAGCGTTCTGCGCGTGTGAATGAAAACAACGGCAACGGTTCGTTGACGGCACTGCCCATCATTGAGACTCAGGCGGGCGACGTGTCTGCCTATATCCCGACCAACGTGATTTCGATCACCGACGGGCAGGTTTTCCTGGAAACGGACCTCTTCAATCAGGGCATTCGCCCGGCGGTTTCGGTGGGTCTTTCGGTTTCCCGTGTGGGATCTGCGGCCCAGATCAAGGCGATCAAAAAGGTTGCCGGCAAGGTCAAGCTCCAGCTCGCTCAGTTCCGCGAACTGGCCGCCTTCGCCCAGTTTGGTTCGGACTTGGACTCGAAGACGAAATCCCAACTCGAGCGCGGTGCCCGCGTGGTTGAGCTCTTCAAGCAAAATGCATTCAATCCGATTCCGGTCGAGGTGCAGTCAGCCCTTATTTGGGCCGTGCAGAACGGGTTTTTCGACAAGATCGAGGTCGGCAAGATCGTCGAGGCCACGGTCAGCTTGCGTGAATTCCTGGAGACCCGTGGGGTCAAGTTGATGGACACGATCCGTGGCGAAGCGGCCATCAGCGACGAAATCGAGGCCAAGCTGAAAACATCGATCGGAGAGTGGCAGTCCAGCTTCGCCGCTTAGGTCCAGTTCTTCTTTTTTAATTCTGAACTTTTAATTCTAAATCATGGCCAATCTTCGTGACATCCGCCGCCGAATAAAGTCGGTTAAAAACACCCGGCAGATCACGCGTGCGATGCAGCTCGTTTCATCCTCAAAGATGAAACGTGCGCAGGACGCAGCCGTGGCGGGTCGTCCCTATGCCCTGCTGCTGGCTGACCTGCTCGACACGGTCGGAGAAAAGCTCGGCCTGAGTGGAGCAAGGATTTCTCATCCATTTTTTGACAAGCGCGAAGTCAAAACCCGGGGCATCCTGATTCTTTCCACGGATAAAGGTCTTTGCGGCCCGCTCAACACAAACCTCTTTCGTAAGGTATCCGAAGATGTCAAGGGCGATGCCAGGTTCATCACCGTGGGTCGTAAGGCGACTCAATTCGTTTCGCGTTCGAAGCGTGACTTGATGGCCGACTTCACGATTTCGGACAAGGCTCACTTCACGGAGTTGCGGCCCATGCTCAAGCTCCTGATCGATGCTTACCTGAGCGGTGAGATTGATACAATCGAGGTGGCTTACCCCAGCTTTGTTAATGTGCTGGTGCAAGAGCCCGTCATCCAATCACTGCTGCCTATTATTGATCTGCGTGAAGTGCTGGAGCAGTTAAAAAAGCGGGTGGCTGGCGAAGAGGATTTACTGGCCGCACGCAGTGACCGCCGCGAGATGGAGTTTGAGCCCTCTGCTGAGGCTGTCCTGGCTAAATTGCCCGATCTCTATGTCAAAGTCATCATCCACCAGTTGCTGCTGGAAAGCCGTGCGGCCGAATACTGCGCCCGCATGGTGGCGATGAAGGCAGCAACCGATAATGCTTCCAGCCTCGTCGATGACCTCACCCTCGATTATAACAAGGCCCGCCAGGCAGCGATCACCCAGGAAATTCTGGAAATCGCAGCGGCTGCATCGTCCAACTAAACCTACCTGAGTCCTGAATTCTGACTTCCACCTCTTTATACTATCATGAGCAAAAACGGTAAAATCGTCCAAGTCATCGGCGCCGTTGTCGATGCCGCCTTCCCCATCGACAGCGTCCCGGAAATTTTTGACGCCATCACCATCGCCTATCAAATAGGCGGTCAGGAAAAAAGCCTGACCCTTGAAGTGCAGCAGCACCTCGGTGGTGGTCTCGTACGCGCCGTCGCCATGTCTTCGACCGACGGTCTGGTGCGCGGCATGGAGGTGGCTTCTACAGGAGCGCCGATTTCTGTCCCGGTTGGGGACGCAGTGCTGGGGCGTATTTTCAATGTTACCGGCGAGACCGTTGACGAGAAGGGCCCGGTTGCCACCAATGAGCGCCGCCCGATTCACCGTCAGCCGCCAGAGCTGATCGACCAAGCCACCGAAGCCGAGATCCTTGAGACCGGCATCAAGGTCATCGACTTGATTTGCCCCTTCACCAAGGGTGGTAAAGTGGGTGCCTTCGGGGGAGCGGGTGTGGGTAAGACCGTGGTCATCATGGAGCTGATTAACAACATCGCCAAGGCACACGGCGGCTACTCCGTCTTCGCCGGGGTGGGTGAGCGCTCGCGTGAGGGTAATGACCTTTACCACGAAATGTCCGATGCCGGGGTTATCGACCAGGAAAACATCGCCAATTCCAAAGTGGCCTTGGTCTATGGCCAGATGAATGAGCCTCCCGGTGCCCGTATGCGTGTGGCCCTTTCCGGTCTGACCATGGCGGAGTATTTCCGTGACGAGAAGAATCAGGACGTGCTACTTTTCGTGGATAACATTTTCCGCTTCTCGCAAGCCGGGGCTGAAGTATCGGCCCTGCTCGGGCGGGCGCCCTCGGCGGTGGGCTACCAGCCCACGCTGGCCCAGGAGATGGGTAACTTGCAGGAGCGCATCACTTCGACCAAGAAGGGCTCCATCACCTCCTTCCAGGCGGTTTACGTGCCGGCCGACGACTTGACCGACCCAGCGCCGGCCAACACCTTCGCCCACTTGGACTCGACCATCGTTTTGGAGCGTTCCATCGCCGAACTCGGGATCTACCCCGCCGTGGACCCGCTGTCCTCCATCTCGAATGCCCTGGATCCTGCCATCGTTGGTGAGGAGCACTACAAGGTCGCCCGTGGGGTGCAGAACGTGTTGCAACGCTACAAGGATTTGCAGGACATCATTGCGATTCTCGGCCTTGACGAGCTCTCGCCCGAGGACAAGCAAACCGTCTACCGTGCACGTAAGGTGCAGAAATTCCTTTCGCAGCCCTTCCACGTGGCTGAAGTATTCACCGGCACACCCGGTGAATACGTTTCCATCGCTGATACGATCAAGGGCTTTAAGATGATCCTTGACGGCGAGTGCGATGACCTCGCGGAAAACGATCTCTACATGAAGGGCAGTATCGAGATGGCGATTGAAGCCAACAAGAACGACTAAGTAGATCCCTCACCATGCTCAAACTTGAAATAATTACACCCGACGCCAAGGTCCTCAGCACCGAGGCCACGCAGGTCGTTTTGCCGACTGAGTTGGGCGAAGTGGGCATCCTGACGGGACACATCCCCCTGGTGACCAAGATCGTGGCTGGTGAGCTCAAGGTTGTGCGCGAGAGTGGCGATGAGTTTATTGCTGTGGATGCCGGATTTGCCAAGGTCATCGGCGATACGATCTCTGTCCTGACGGAAGCAGCGATCGATGTGCAAGCTATTGATATGGCTGAAGTGGAAGCGGCTCAAGCCCGCGCGGAAGAAGCCTTGCGCGTAGCCGCAGAGGAAGGCATCGACTACGAGCAACTCGAACAATTGGAAAAAAATGTCCAGTTCCTGATCGCCCAAAAACTCTCCAAGTCCCGCCGCCGGTAAGGCACTACTGGAGCTTCAAATAAGTTTTACTCCTTCAGCAGGGCACTACGCAGGTTTTGTGAGAGGGGCTTTGGCCCCAGCCAGATTTGGTAGTAGAGTCGGGCAAAGTCATCGCCCTCGATAGTGACTACGGGTTCACCATGGATCCGGAGCGTCGTGCCAACACCCGGCTGGAAGGTGAGCGAAGATTTGTCGCCATCGCGGACTGTTGTGTAGGCCGCATTGATTTGTTCGACCCGTTCGGCGATTTGATCGAGTTCGGACGCGCTCAGATTCCTTTCCAGCATTTGTCCGGCTGACTTTAGGATGATCGATTTTTCGATCTCCCGCAGGTAGCGGAATTGCAGCCTAAAGGGAGTTTTGGCCTCGAGTATATCGGAGGTCGTGGCCGACTCCGGTGCGTAGAGCGCGGCATCGTACAGCTGGAAGAATAGGCGGTAAACATAGCGATACTCACCCCGCTTGGTTAGCTCGGTCCCGTCGATCTCGACACTGGTCGGGAAGCTCGGGTCCGGTGATCTGGCCGAGGCGCTGCTGATAATAAATAGGGATAGAGCAACTGCTAGGTACGGCTTCATGCTTTGGCTCGGATGAATAGCGGGTTCAGTCGATTAAATGGATTTCAGGCCTTGGGCTTAGGCACGATGGCCGAGATGCCTCCATCGATGACGTAGGTCTGCCCGGTGACAAACTTGGCGGCGTCGGAGTGGAGCCAGGCGGCCAGGCTGGCCACGTCGTCGGCTTGTCCGATGCTTCCCAGTGGGTGCATCCGTTTGGATATCTCCAGCGCTTGGGCGTTGCCCGTGATATCCTTGCTGAGCGGGGTGTCGGTCAGGCTGGGGGCGATGGCGTTGATACGCAGGCCCCGGCTGCTATAGCTGGCGGCGGCGGAGCGGACCATCGCTTCCAGGCCGCCCTTGGCCGCGGCGATAGCCTCATGGCTGGCGATGCCGCTCTGTGCCGCCGCTGTGCTGAAAAAGAGGCAGCTGCCGCTGCCTTGTTTCGACATCATCTTTGTCAGCACGCGCAGGGCATAGAAGGCAGAATCCAGGTTTTGCCGGATCGTTGTATGCCAGTCAGCCGGGCTCGTCAGATGAGCCGGGCGCAGAAAGATGGATCCGATCGCATGGGTATAGCAATCGATACCTCCCAATTCTTCGTTGAGGGCCAGCAGCGTCGCCTCAATCGCCTCCGGGTCGGTCGCATCACAGTTTCGCAAAGTGGCTGAATCCAGATTGGCATGATCGGTATTTCTGGAAAACCCGCCTACCGTGTGGCCCTCGTCGAGCAGGGCCTGCGCCAGGGAATGGCCGATGCCGCCAGTGATGCCGCCGATTATATGTTTTTTCTTTTTGCTCATTTAAAACAAACGTCGATAATCATCTTGGATTACACCTTTATGCTCCAAAACTTAAAAACGCCCGCCATCGTTGTTGTCGTGATCGCTGTGATCGTCGGCTACTTCTATTCACAAGTGGATTGGGAGTCGCGGGCTATACGCAAACAGTTCCAAGCACTGACGGAGGTGGTGGAGAAGGATGGCCCCGTATCGACCTTTGAAGCGCTGAGCCGGAGTCGCCGCTTAAGCGGATTTTTCACTGAGCCCGTCTCGGTCGAGTATTTCCGTGGACGCTTTTTACCCCGGGACCTGGATGCGATGGGTGCGGGCTTTCTTGCGGCCTGGGGGCAAGTCGATGCGGCGTCGGTCAACGTCGTCCGGCACGAACTGGAGCTACAGGCTGGAGGGCAGGAGGCCCGTTCACTCGTTACGCTGCGATGCCGGGTGGTGGTCGGCGGGCGGGATCAAATGCGCGATACATTGAAGTATCAAATTACTTGGCAAAAGGTGGAAGGCACCTGGCGCATCCAGCGCATTTTTCCGGTTGATTAGGTGTGGGTTGTTCTAGCAATTAAATTAGCTTTTTTATCCCTGTAGTGAGCGGGTTTATCCCGCGATCCGAGCGATGCGGCAATTCGTGCCTCAGAGGCTAGACTGGCGCGAAACGCTCAGCACCCGGATGCGTCGAATACCGCCTGGCGTCGGCCATTCGATCTCGTCGCCTTCCTCGTAGCCAAGTAAGCCTGCGCCGATCGGCGTGAGTATAGAGAGTCGTCCTTGATCGAAATCGGACTGCGCAGGTAAGGTCAATGTGTAGGCCTCCCGTTCACCGGTTTCGAGGTCTTCGGTTTCTACGTGACTGCCCAAGCCGATAGCTTCGTCGGGCACCTCCGATTCGTCTAATACGATAGCACGCGATAACTCCCCCCTGAGGCGGAAGACGGTGTCGATTTTCGTGCTCAGACGGAGCAAGAGATGGTTCAGCAAATTGTAGTCTTCTTTGGAGATGTAGATATTATTTGTACTCATATTATTTTGATGTGATTTAGGGTTATCTGATTGAGGGCTTCAGCGCGTTATTTAGTTGCCGAAGGTGCGTCTCGCCCAGTTCGAGCTCGGTCGCGGTGACGGAGGTGTGGATGTGCCCCGAGTGATTGCAACCGATGATCGCAGACGTCACGTTACGGTGGCTCAGCACCCACGCCAGGGCGACTTGCGCGGGTGTGGCATTTAGTGCCTGCCCCACGCTTTCGAGGGCGGAGATCACGGAGAATCCGTGTGCGTTCGCATAGCGCGCCGCCAACGTCTTAGCTCGGGGGGAGAGGTGGAGTCCCACGCTGCTGCCATATTTGCCGGTCAGGAAGCCACCCGCGAGGGGGGATTCCGCCAGTAGGGCGATACGGTAGTCGTGCGCGATGTCGCTCATGTCCGCGTGGGATTCGTCCTGTTCCAGCAACGAGAACTTCTGTTGACACGATTCGAACCGACAACCGCGTAAACGGTCGGTTCGGCCTAGCGTTTCCATAAATCGCCAAGGCGGAAAGCCTGCTGTGCCCGCGTAGCGTAGCTTCCCCGCGCGTGTAAGGCTTTCCAATCCTGTGAGTAGTTCATCTATTGGGCGTGTTGAGCTGCCTTGAGGTTCAAAACAATTGCTCCATTGGCAGACCAATAAGTCAAGGTGGGAGACTCCGAGACGGTGTAAGGAGAGTTCGCACTGCTCCCTTATCAGTCGATCCAGTGACACTCCGGGTGCTCGCGAGCGCTCCGGAAAGACCATGCGTGTCGATAGCACGCATTGTTGCCGGGCGGATGCATTTTGGCGCAGCCAAGCACCCAGCGTCAGTTCCGAATGGGTGGCCAGGTTGGATGTGGATGCTACCGTTGAGGTCTGGATAAAATTACCTCCCAGTTCCCTGTAGGTGTCCAATAGATTGAAGGAAGAGGCGGCGTCGTTGAGCCACCCGAAATGCGAAGCTCCTAAGCAGAGCTCGGATACCGATAAGCCGGTACGGCCGAATTTTCTTTGATTCATGACATAAAAAGGCTGAGGAATGGGCGTCACCAGCAAACCGTAATGCAATGGCAACATACGAAGGAATCTTCCGCGAACGTCTCGATTCCAAACACGCGGACCTACAAAATAGGACTCCGACTGGTTTAATTCTCCCGGACCTGATGCTGCGCCAGGCCGGGGAATTCTAATTCACCTCAACCGCGCACAGCAACAAAGCCGGGCAGACCTGGAAAGATACCAGGTAATCCTTTCCCTTTCTTGTGAAGTTGCTGGCGTAAGTGTGACATCAGTGATGAGCATCTACTGTATTTTTTTTCTGTCAAGCTGACCTCTCTATATTCGTAACATTTGATGTGTCATTTGATCGAGGGTGCTTGACTTGCTCGGCGATCTGATCGACAACTTAATTTATGCAAGGTCAGAAGACATTTTTTACCCAACCGGTTCGTGGGACGAACCCGATGATCTTCCTTAATTAAGGGCGGAGCTGATAATTATGTGCGCGATTAAGGCGCTCAAATTCAACTTCGCCGAATTAAAAACCACCACCGACGTGTAGCTCGCTACAGGTGTCGTCGTGTCCTGCATTGTCGGTGAGGGATTTGATCCCTCGACTCATTTCGTTGCCTGCAGGCAGCGCGATGCGCACATCGGACAGCACATGTATACGGCTAAATGCTTCGACAGTATTCGGTGTATAGCTGTCCGGTTCCGAAACCATGCGAGGTATTACGCCTGCTTCTCAAAGCTGTTCCAAGGCCAAACCATCAATTTTTCAATCACTCAATGATAGTAAGCTATATGAAAACACAAATCCATTTCCAGGACCAAACCTGCCTCCAGTATCCAGTCGTCCGCAAGTTCGCCGTCAAGGCAATGACTCCATTGATCCGTAAAGAGCGCACAATTACTTCGATCCGACTCAAACTTTGCAAGTTGCCTCACGCCGGACTCCATGACGCATACCGGATTCAAGCGGTCGTGAAGAGACGCGGAGGAACGATTCAAACTCATGCACATGCCCCAACAGTACGCTCGGGGTTGAAGTCTATTTGTGAGAAAGCCGAACGTCGTGTGATTCGTCGGGCAAAGCCCGCACCGCTTAACTCCATTGGCATACAACTGAACGCATAGAGGCTGCATTATGAACTTTGAACAATTCGATTTTGTCGCATGGGTGGTGATTCCTTTGCTCGTTTTCCTCGCCCGTTTGGTCGATGTTTCGCTTGCGACGCTCCGTCATATCCTGATTTTCCGGGGCATGAAGAAGGTTGTGCCTTTCTTCGCCTTCATCGAAATTCTCGTCTGGACACTGGCCATCACGCAAGTGATGGAGAATCTCTCAAATTTGGCAGCACTCTTCGCATGGGCACTGGGGTTTTCCGCAGGTACTTACTTGGGTATGCTCATCGAAGAACGGCTAGCGCTCGGCCACCAACTGGTGCGCGTGATTCATCAAAAGATGCCAGTAGACTTCGTCAAATCTTTGAATGATAAGGGCTACGGCATCACCTCGCTGGGGGCGCACGGTGCCTTTGGACAAGTGGATGTTTCTCTCATTGTCTCGCCCCGGAAGCGCCTCGGCCAGTTGTTGAAAATGCTGAACGGAATGGCTCCGCAACCTTTCTACACGGTCGAGGACGTACGCTCTGTGGGGGCCAGGGTGTTTGCCGCACCGCATCAGGGAGGCTTTGTTGCGGACGGGAGCGTGAAGAAGAAATGAGCATTCATTACGGAAAGGTGGAAGGCACCTGGCGCATTCAGCGCATTTTTCCGGTTGATTAGGAGTGGCCTGTTCTAGCTAGGCTCGACCCATTTGCCGTGCTCTTTGATCAGGTCGATCAGGCGGTCGAGTGCTTCGCCGGAGGGCACGTTGTATTGGACGCACTCTTTGCCGACATACAGGTTGATTTTGCCGGGGGCCCCGCCGACGTAGCCAAAATCGGCGTCGGCCATTTCGCCCGGTCCGTTCACGATGCAGCCCATGATGGCGATGGTGACTCCTTTGAGGTGGTCCGTGCGCGAGCGGATTTTCTGGGTGACGGATTGCAGGTCGAACAGGGTGCGGCCACAGCTGGGGCAGGCCACAAACTCAGTTTTGGAGATGCGGGCGCGGGCGCCTTGCAGGATGTTGTAGGCCAGGGTAGTGGCCTTATCCAGTAGAGGTTCTGTTTCGATACTGATGGCATCGCCGATGCCGTCGCAGAGCAGGGCACCACTCAAGATACTGGCCTCCAGCAGACGGTCAGAGAAATAGTCTTTTGGCGCGAGTGTATTGGCTGAGGTATTACGTATCCAGATCGGCGCGCCCGGCACGAAGGCCAGCGCCGCTTCTGTCAGTGCACGGTAGCGCCCGACCGGGTGGGCCTCGCCGCCGGGCTTATTTTCGCCGCAGCTGAGGATCAGGCGCTCGCTCCCCATGGGAGCCAGTTGCTGGCCGATCTCATCGCGGAGGTCGCTGGCCGAACAATCGATGGCACAGTTGAACCTGCGCTCGCGGCAAAATTGAAGTAGCTGAGCGGCGTAAAAAGCATCCTGCCTGGTGACGTGTTGCAGCAGGGTGATGCCGGCCAGGCCGTCAGCGGGCCAGTCGTAAGCTTCCAGATCGGCCAGGTCGACGTCTTCCCCGAGTTCCAGCACGAAGCATTGCACGACGCTGTGGAGGGCCTCGTGGAGTGGGGCGAACTGGGCGAGTTCGCCGGCTTGGTCGATGGCGATGTGCAGGCCCTCGACCTTGCTATCCTTCAGTTTCATTTGAGCCCCACAGACATCCTGGATGATCGCTTGAGTTTGCGAGACGGCGTGTGCGGTTTTTATGATGACTGCCGGCAGGGCTTCACCACCGATGCTGCAATTCGGGCCGAGTTTGATGGCGCGGGTGGGGCGCTTTTGAAAAGTGAATGGATCGATGCTGTCGTGAGTCGGTTCGGTGAGTGCCTGATCGGCCTGTTGCTGCCAGAGCGCCATGGCCTTGTCGGCCAGATCGCGGGCCACGGGGATCTCATAGATGGGGTCCTCGGTCAGTGAGACGCGTATGGTGTCGCCCAGGCCATCATTCAGCAGCGTGCCGATGCCGATCGCACTCTTGACGCGGGCGTCCTCGCCGTCGCCCGCCTCCGTCACACCGAGGTGGAGGGGGTAGTGCATGCCTTCCTGCTCCATCCGGGCCACGGCTAAGCGGTAGGCCTCGATCATGACCTTCGGATTACTGGCCTTCATCGAGAGGCAGATCTCGTGGTAGTTATGGCTCTCAGCGATGCGGATAAATTCGAGGGCGCACTCCACCATCCCGAGCGGCGTGTCGCCATAGCGGTTCATGATCCGGTCGGAGAGTGAGCCGTGGTTGGTCCCGATACGCATGGCCCGGCCAAGCTCCTTGCAGCGCAGCACGATCGGGCTGAAGGCTGCGTGTAGGCGCTCCAGCTCGGCCTCGTAGGCTTGGTCGCTGTATTCCTGGACGGCAAATTTCTTTTTGTCGGCGTAGTTGCCCGGGTTGATGCGTACTTTTTCGACATGCTTGGCTGCTTCCATCGCGGCGGCGGGTAGAAAGTGGATGTCAGCGACCAGGGGCACCTGGCATTTGGCCGCCCGCACTTTTTTGGAAATCTCACCCAGTGCCGCCGCAGCGGCTTTGTTGGGCGCGGTGATGCGGACGATTTCGCAGCCCGCCTCCGCCAGGGCCAGGGTCTGGCGGACGGTGGCATCGACATCCTGGGTGTTGGTCGTCGTCATCGACTGCACACGCAGCGGCTGGTCGCCCCCCACGTTGAGGCCCCCCACGTTGATCGCGCGCGAGACCCGCCGCCGCGCCTGGTAGCGGGACGCGCAGTAAGGGAGCACTTTAGTATCGAGCGTGGTCATAGTGGAGTTCCTACTGTTAGCCCTTTAGTTTTTCATTCAGGCGCTCGGGGTTGCGCATCATCGGTTCGATTACGTCTATGTATATTTTATCTTCTCTGACAATATAGTAGATTGAGATTGGAAACTTCTTTACGAAGAATCTTCGATACTCGTGTTTGATGATTCTTGGGGCCGTAGGATAACGGCTTAATGCTTCCAGGCTCGCGTCAAGGCAGAGCAAAAAGTAGGCTCCGAGGCCATTCTCCTTCTCTTCGTAATCTTCGAGAATCTCAGCGATATCACACTGAGCTCGATTTCGAATAATCAGCTGAAAACTCACAAGAGTGCTTTCAGATTTTTTTTCACTTCTGCCCAAGGCATTCCCTCTTCTGGCGAGGCTAAAAATGCCTCATACCTCGCATCTAGCATTTCATTCTGTTCGCCTGAAAGTGATTCATTTTCAACTTCCTCGGATATATTCTCCCATAACTCATTGATTAACAAGAGTTTTTCTGACTTAGAGAGTGTTCGTATGTTTTCGGCAAGCATTATCGAAAATATAGCAATGATAGCTCTAGAAGCAAACTTATTTCGGCTAACTTGGCCAATGCCCCTGTCCTCAAGACACATGTAGAGACGGTGCAGTTGCTATTTCCTGAATACTTTTTGGAATTGAGAATAGGCAACGAACTACTACGTGCCAGTGTCATTGCTGTCGTTAATCAAAGTCGCCAAATCGGTTTCTAGGGCTGCGCTTATCTTTAAAAGCGAATAGAGCGTCGGGCTGATTTCCCCGCTTTCAATATGACGTAGCCCCGTTCGGCTCAAGGAGGCCATCTCGCTCAATCGCTGTTGCGATAGCCCTTTTTCCTCCCGAATGCCTTTTAGCTTTCGACAAAGTTTCATTACTTGTGACTGATGATGATCCAAACTCACTGCCTCGAAGTAAAAAGGCTATATGGTCATTAGATAAATGGCCATAAATGGCCATTTATTCTTGACGGCAGAATTCCACTAGATTGAACTTGTCGCGATATGCCAGAAATAGACCCGAATGAGCCTAACCGTTTTTTTGCATTGCCCTCCAGTTTCTGTTCGTTTCTTTGGTCTACGATTAGAATCAGAACTTAATCATG
This sequence comes from Puniceicoccaceae bacterium, assembly GCA_007692545.1. Lineage (GTDB taxonomy): Bacteria > Verrucomicrobiota > Verrucomicrobiia > Opitutales > Coraliomargaritaceae > Thalassobacterium. The sequence continues at coordinate 485 of REBV01000104.1, read as the reverse complement.
AAACTTCACAAAATCCTCCTCGCGTTTGTGCTTTTTACACCCGTCTTTCTGTTGGCCGAGACGAGGGAGGTGTCTGAAGTTCCGACGAGAGCACAGGCCGATGCGGCGATTGCCGCCGAAATGCAGGCAAAGGAAGCCCGCGAGGCCGAACGCAAAGCCTCGATTGAAGCGGTGCCTGCACTTGAGGAATGGGACGTGGATCACGGAGATCGCACAACGATCCTGCGTCGAGTCGCACCGCCCATCCCGCAAACACAGGATGCATCTCAAATTGCCTTACCGGAAAGCGAGGCTTGGACCGAGGCGCAAATCGCTGCCTGGATAGCCGAACGGCCGACTTCCCGGACACTTAACCTTTCAGCCACGGTTTACGACAACACATTCACCCGAATCACCTGGCGGGATGAGAACCGGGTGGAGTGGATAGCTCGGTATGACCCAATGACATAGGTTACAAGTTACACAAGGACATCGGTTACACATAA
>REBV01000063.1 GCA_007692545.1 Puniceicoccaceae bacterium | reverse complement strand
GATGACATCATGGTCGCATATGCCCCATCAAAAATAGACATACGCAGGGCGCGGGTGGTGGCTGTTTCGTCGAGACGCATTAAACGGATGGCTGCAATGGGTGGATACGTGTCCTAACAAACATTCCGTACCTAATGCAAGAAACGTTCCGGGATGCCAATCGATCTGCGATTCATAAAAATCGGAAGTTCTAGAGACCCAAGCCGTTCGCTAAAGGAGTTATAGCCCATCCGGAAGGCATGACATAAGACAGCCCTTGGCAACCGCCCCAGGGCTTAGCTCTTTCGGTTGCCCCTATTCCTTGATTGGAAGGAACTCCTCGCGCACCGCAGGCGAACTTGCTTTCAAGGGAATCTCCGTGCACCGAAAGGCGTGGCGGTAACGGCGGGAAAAATAGCGTGGGGACAGGCCGATCGCATGGGCGACTTCAGCGACTGTTTCGCAGCGTTGGGTATGGATCAGTTCGTGCGCGAAGCGAAGGCGCTCAGCAAGGAGGAGCGCGCTGGGTGTCTGTCCGAAATACTCCGCGACTCGACGCCTTAACTGCCGCACGCTATAGCCAAGTTGCCGGGCAAGTTCGGTGACGTCAAAGTCGGGCGAGGCAAGGTTGGCGGCGATGCAGGCGTTAAGTTTATTCACCCATTCCACCTCTGCCGACGCGGGCGCTGGTTCCTTTTGGGGTAGGCGCGCGCGGAGGCGTTCGAGCAACTCCGGCACAGAAAAGGGCTTGCTAAGATAATCGTCAGCACCGGCTCGAAGGCCTTCGACGCGGTTGTCGACGGCAGCTTTGGCAGATAGCAGGATAACGGGCAGAGCGCTCCACCGAGGCTCCGCCTTGATTTGTCGGCAAAGCTCCAAACCGTTGAGGTGAGGCATCATCACATCTGAGAGCACGATATCAGGTAAGGAATCCTCTAAAGCTGCGATCGCTGCTAGGCCGTTATCTGTCTCGCGCACATCGTAAAAAAGATCGAGGTGCATGCGAAGATAGGCGCGTAAATCGATATTGTCTTCGACCAGTAGGAGGGTGGGGCGTGGTCGATTCGATTCGGTGAGATCCTCCTTATTGCGAGGTGCTGGCAACGGCAAGTGTGAACCAATGGAGTGGGGGCGTGGCTCTGGTACGGCGGAGGTATCAATGTCGTCTGGGTCGAGGTGGTCGCAACCGAGCGGAAGTGAAAAAATGAAAGTGCTACCCAGCCCTATCTCACTTTCTACGCTCAGATCACCGCCGTGCATCTCGATCATTTCACGGGCAATTGCCATGCCGATACCCATGCCCTCGTGCCCCCGTTCCAAACCGGCGTCGCCTTGAAAAAAGCGCTCAAAAACACGGGCTCGCGTAGTTTCATCCATCCCGGGACCTTCGTCCGACACGGATACGTCGACCTTTCCATCGCCAGCGCCGTCTGCGCCGATCGTGACCTTGACGCGGATGGTGGTGTTGGGGGGTGAAAATTTGATCGCGTTACCCAGTAAATTCATCAGCACCTTGTCGAGTTTAGTGGCATCAAAAAAGACGGGGCACAAATCCGGCGCTTCGAGTTGAATGCGAATTTCCTTGGCGAGCGCAAATTCTGAGAAATGCTCCACTTGCCGCCGCACAAAAAGACAGAGGTCGTGAAGGTTGGCGTGCAAGGCAAAGGCTCCGGCCTCAATCCGGGCGAGGTCAATCAACTCCGTGAGGAGGGCATCCAGCCGGTCGATGTTGCGAAAGACCAGTCCGAGTGTCCGACGTTCGGTGTCGGTGGTTTGCGGGTCGGCGGCGAGCGTTTCCAGCGGGCCACGGATGAGCGTGAGGGGCGTCTTAAATTCGTGTGAGAGGTTAGTCAAAAAATGCTGCTGCAAACGGTGCGCCTCTTCCGCGGAGCTCTTCGCCCGGCGCAACTCGCGCTCCGCCTCCAGCCGGCCGGTGACGTCACGAAAATTATTTACCAAGGCGTTTAGGCGCGGATCGTCGGTGGCGTTGAGCACCGTTCCTTCAAGGTAGATGTAGTGGCCCTGTTTGTGGCGAAAACGCACGATCTCCGTTTCCACTACTCCAGGGGCTTCGGCGAGGCGTTTGAAGCGCAGCGCGATCCGGGCGGTGTCGTCCGGATGACAGAAGCTCATTAATGTTCGCCCCTCCAACTCGTGAGGTTCGTAGCCATGGATACGTTTGTTCGAAGGACTTTCGTAGAGGATGGTCGATTGGGTATCGAAGATCGAGATTCCCTCCGAAGAGCGCTCGATCAGGGCGTGAAAGTGTTCGGCTTCGAGCCTGTCGCGTTCGATTTCTTCACGCTCGGCCGTGACATCTTCCAATATAAGCACCCATTCGCCATCCGCTGGGTGTGCGCGCAAGCGCAGCCAGCGTTTGCCCTTATTGCAGCGTATGTGCAGGGGGCGTGCGCGGTTCCCGTTTGCCAGCCAGTGCTCAGCTGCTTCAGGGGTGTCGCAGTTAAGCGCATCAGTCCAAGGGAGGTTCGCGAAGTCCGGTGATGTTTCTGTCCTCAGAAGGCGGGCACCCTCGCTATTTATTGCGGTGATCCGTCCATCGCGTACTTTTAGAAGGCAGAGTCCGAAGAGGGAGGGCAAAGCAGACATGGTGAGAATGGAAAGGATGAAGCCCCACGGTAACTGTGGACATATATCGTTAAAGGTATTGTAATGTGGCGAAAGCGGGGATGATTGACAACTCCTCCGTGTTTCAAAATTCAGTATTTAATACGGTCAATAAGGTCTCCTTTTCGGACATTCTGGTGCCCATATCGGCCATTGCAAAGATTCGCGTTGCCACCTCGTTGGATTTTGAGGCGTAAGGTAGGTGCGCGCGCAATGCGTATTAAAGCGCAATAGCTTTTTGAAGTTCCGAGGTTCAAGCTTTCTACCCATAACCATCATGTTTAAATTCCAACCTCTCCGAGCTTTCTTGGTCATTGCGTCGCTGCTCGCCATCGCTCCTGCGTCGTTTGCGCAGACATTGTATTGGGATCCCCCTAGTCGAACAACCCCCAGTCTCCCTGACAGCGGGTGGAGCTGGGTGTCGGAAGGTCGGATTATCAACTATGACATACCACCGAGCGATCAACTAGGGAATTCAAGTAACGGTTGGTCGGTGAACCCCGCCGGTGAACCGTTCGGCAACACTAAAGTGCTTTGGGAACAGGGGGCCACGGCGGTATTCTCTGCTGGGAACGAACTCACCGACTATTTTTATGTTTATGTGGGTCCTAACATCCTCACCCCCTCTATCGTATTTCAAGACGGCTCGGTACTCCTCTCGGGCGAGTTCTTGAGCGGATCTTTCTTCAATCTCAGCACGGTCCACGTTGCTGCAGGTGCCAGCGGGATTATAGATACCGCCTTCTATGAACTCGCTGCCGATGCTCCTGTTTCGCTCACCAAAACCGGACCCGGCACGCTGACCATCGCCACCGTCGTCAATCAAACCACCGGAGGCACTTTCGTTTCGGAAGGCACGCTCGCCATTAATTCCTTAGCCAATCTCAATTCCGGCGATGTCACCGTCCAAAACGGTGCAACGCTGACGGCGACCGGCGAACTGCGCTTCAACTCC
>REBV01000105.1 GCA_007692545.1 Puniceicoccaceae bacterium | reverse complement strand
GACCGGTATAGGCTTCGAGTAAGTGGCCGCTGGCATCTTTCTCGGCCTCGCCGCCATCGTCGATGACTTGAATGATGTCGAGACCGAAGGCCCGGGCAAATTCGAAATCACGCAGATCGTGGGCCGGGACGGCCATGATCGCCCCTGTGCCGTAGCTCATCAGCACATAGTCGGCCACCCAGATCGGGATGGCTTTTCCGTTGACCGGATTGATGGCGGTGGCCCCGGTCCAGACACCGGATTTTTCTTTGGCCAATTCCGCACGTTCCAGATCGGACTTGCTCTTGGCCTTTTCCACGTAGGCGGAGACGGCGGCCTGCTGCTCTGCCGTGGTGATTGCCGCGACGAGCGGGTGCTCCGGGGCGATCACCATGTAGGTCGCGCCGTAGAGGGTGTCCGGGCGGGTGGTGAAGACCTTGAGCTTAGCATCATGGCCCGACACATCGAAGGTGATTTCGGCACCCTCGGAGCGACCGATCCAGTTCTCCTGCAGGCGCTTGGTCGAGTCCGGCCAGTCGAGGTCTTTCAGCCCGGCGATAAGACGCTCGGCGTATTCGGTGATGCGCAGCACCCATTGGCGGATGGGACGGCGCTCGACCGGGAAATGGCCGCGTTCGGAGCGGGGGCCTTCCGGGGTGTTGAGCACTTCTTCGTTGGCCAGGACGGTGCCCAGATCCGGGCAAAACCAGACCGGCTTTTCATCGACATAGGCCAGGCCCTTTTTGAAGAGTTGGGAGAATATCCACTGAGTCCACTTGAAGTAGCCCGGGTCGGTCGTGTTGACCTCGCGCTCCCAGTCGTAGGCAAAGCCAAGTTGGGATAGCTGTTTGGTGAAGTTGGCCACGTTTTGTTGCGTCGTGATGGCCGGATGTGTGCCGGTCTGGATCGCATATTGCTCAGTCGGCAGGCCAAAGGCATCCCAGCCCATCGGGTGGAGCACGTTGTAGCCCTGGGCTTTTTTGAAGCGCTTGAGCGCATCGCTCGCCGTGTAGCCCTCGGGGTGCCCGATGTGCAGCCCCGCCCCAGAGGGGTAGGGGAACATGTCGAGCACATAGAAAGTCGGGGCCTCGTCGAAGTCTTTGGCCGCGTAGGTCGTGTGCTGTGCCCAGTATGTCTGCCACTTCGGCTCGATGCTGGAAAAGTCGTATTCTTGAGTGCGTGTCGCCATTTTAGGAAAAACGCCGGATTTAGAAGCCTCGGCGGCGCTGCGTCAACGCCGTAAGCGCTTCTTTCTCAGCGCCTCAAAAAAATAAATCGAAATCGAAATCCAAATCGAAATCGAAGAGAGTCTAGCCTAAAGGCGCGAATTGCCCGGCTAGCGATTTGCGGGTGCTGCCAATGTTCTGGCGAAATCGATTTGGATGAGAGCGCATCGAGTCGGAGCGATCAATTTCGAGGTTACTGGCTCTCTGAGGTAGTCCTCGCCGATGAACGACGCATTTGTCAGCCAATTCTAAAGCTCATAAAATGCCCCCAGCTCTTTTAGGATTTCCGGAACACTCGTGCCGGGGACACCCAAAGCTTTCAGATCGACAGCGTCATCCCTCAACCGCTCGAAAGCCTGCGAAAGGTCGGCTCCGATGGTTTCAGCGATGCCCATTTTCATGCTGGGATCGAGTGTCGTGTAGAGTCGGAAGATATCGTTTTTGTGCTTTTTGATATCCTTTGAATCTATTTTCTCTGCGGCTTCTTTCCGTTCCCTCAAGTCGGTGTAAGCCCTCGCTTTCAGGGGGATCAAACATTCCGGACCGATGATGGTCAGCCCGTCGATCTCCCGCTTACGTTCGTGGATCAGGCGGTAGTAAGCATCATCGAGGAGGATTGCAGACAGACTCGATACCTCGTCTTCGACAGGGATCGGGGTCAGTTGGGAATCGTCGGCGATCTGCAGGGCATCCGGGACTCTGGAGAAGAGTTCCAGTATTTCTGGGAACTCCGGATTTTTCGGTTTATAGAAACGATAAAAGAGTCTTTTTCCCGTGCTTTTTTGACGGTGCTCGTAGCCCCCGGCTTTCACATACTGCCAGAATTGTTGGGCAAATGCCTTGTCCAGTGCCTCAATGCAGAGCACGATATCGAGATCCTTCGTTCCTCTGAATTCGCCCCCGAGTTCTTCCATTGCCAGCGAGGAGGCCGTTCCGCCAATCAGGACATAGCGGTCCGTGAAGTCCGCAAAGTGGGTTTTGAATGATTCGATCCCTCTTACCATTTTAAGGTCTCCAATAGTTGATCCAGCGCGGCTTCGACGCGCTCGTCCTTTGTTTCCGCCAGGCTCAGATAGAGCGACAAAGGGTCGACCTGATCGCTCTGGCTGAGCAGCTGCGGGTCATATTTCCAGAATTCGATTTCAAGTGGTGCCATGTCCGACGAAGCCGGCGGGATGATGCGTAGCTCTGCATTCTCCTGGAGGATTTTCCATTCCTTGCTGGTCAGTGCTCGAACCTGACGTTGAGGTGGCACCAACATGGACTCCTCGGACAGGGCGCTGAGGCCAGCGATCACCCCAAGCGGCAGATCCACATTTTCGACGAAGACACGCTTCTGTACGGGGGAGCGCAAAACGGGTCTGGCTTTTTCCCAAAGCTTGCGCCCGGTCATCATAAATTGCACCTGTTTCTCCCGACCTTCGGTCTTAATCTCGACGAGTTCATGTGCTTCGAGATCATCAATCGCCCGGCCCATCGTCACTTTATTCGAGTTGAAGTAACCCGCCAGCGTCGTGGCCGTCCAGGTCTCACTGGGGAATTTCCTGAGGAGCCTCGCCAGCAAGATCATTTGGGCGGAAGGGCTTAGCTTCGGGCTTTTTTTACGAACACCTCGCAGGTGCTCCCGAAAGTCGATTCCCAGATCCGGCAGATAGAGTTGATTTCCCGGCACGATGAAAGGCACTTTCTGTTCGATCAAGCGTTTGCGGTTGTAGGCCTCCAGCCCTAGCGCGATGTAAACTCCGGCATGGCCATGGTTCTCGTCAATCCAGGCAAGGTGCTTGGCCAACCTGGCCGCAGAGAACGCCTCGGCACCCTTTGCTGCAATCGCGATCAATTTGCATCCCATTAAGTCCATTTCCGAAAATTCATAGCCGCCCCGAATGGCATAAGGAATACTCTGAGAGGTCTTCCATTCTGAAAACGAGGCGCGGATGCCGATGGTCTCGCCAAGGTATTTATTAACAGTATTTTGCAGGTCAAAGGTCATGTTGGTAACATTAAATAAGCACGATAATATTTTAGTTGTTACTGTGCAAGTAAACAGTTACTAATGTGCTCGTCGATCATAAAATATGGTCGTCTTAATTTTCCCGGTCCAATAAGATCAAAATCAAAATCGCTATTCAAATCGAAAAGATTCTGGCAGGCCGAAACATCAAATGCTTTGGATTTGACAGTCGTCGGGTTGGCTCTGCCGCCAGGCCGAAGCCGCAACCCGTGGCGTGTCCGCTCGTCGGACGCCTCCGTCAGCGTCAGCCGGACAGCACCACACCAAGACAACATCACAGGCGCTCGCAACCCTCTTCGCTCTACGAGCTTCCGTCTTCGCTCTCCGAGCTACGCCGGACAAGACGCCGGTCAAGAGCGAGCACGCCACTTTCCAAGATTCAACATGGACCGGGAAACATGTGTTACAGCTTACTGGTGGCGTTTAATGTATTTTCCGGCGCAAAAAGAATCGATAGCGATCCCGATTTGGATTCTACATTTTCCTGCTTGATATGGGGGAGCAGTTCTTCTAAGACACGAGTATCCCCTTTATGAAAAAACGCGCTTCGACATTTTTCTACTTGCTCCTCGCCGGCCTGTTTGCGGTCCCGGTGGTGGAGACTCAAGCCCGTTCTCCGCTGGACACAGTTGGGCGCCGGGCTGGTGGACTGGAGCAGCAGCGTTTCGAGAAAAGATCCTGGCAAGGGTCTCAGTCCAGCTCGATTATGGATAAGCGCTTCCCCCTGCAACAGTGGGATAAGCACTTTTCTTCAGTGGGCTCAAAGCGGGCGCCGATTTCGATGAGTGAGGGGCGGGATAAAGCCATTTTTCAGACGAAGACCTTGCCGCGCAAGGAAACCACTTTAGAGATGTCGCGCTTGAATCAGCGGATGTCGGACTTACATAAAAGAGCCGGGATCGAAATGAGCGATCAGGCGCAGGTGGTGATCGATCAACAGAATTATGCCTCGATTCTACGGGATCCGGTGCAGTTTAAGGATATGGCGGAAAAGCTCTCGCTGAGGGATGTCAATCGCTACCAGTTCCGCCGGAATCGTCCAGATGGCGATATGCCAGTGCAACGCGCAGGCGGTGGGCAATAACTGGATGCTGAGGTAAGTTCGAAATCGGTGCATTATGCTGGTTTCTATCAGTTCCTGGAAGTATTTCTTATAAAAATACTCAGTTAAGCTTGAACCGCGCGGACTAGTTTCAATGGTAGGTCGAATTTAACCGATTCGACATGCCGTCTTCACTTGCCATCAGTCTAGCCGTAATCTTCGCCGCTTCCTTTGTCGCGCCCATGGTGGTGCGTGCTTGGGGAGACCGTGCGGGTTGGTTGCTGGCGACGGCGCCACTGCTGGCCTTCGGGCTCCTTTTCTCGCAGGCGTCGACGATCGCTGCGGGTGGGGCGGTGGTTTTGGAAGTCAGCTGGTTTTCCACCTTGAACGCGGCTTTCAGCCTGAAGTTGGACGGCCTTTCACTGCTGATGGGTCTGCTGGTCACGGGGATCGGGACTTTTATTGTCATTTATGCGGGTGGTTACATGCACGGGCACCCCCAGTTGGGGCGCTTTTTCCTCTATTTGCTGTCTTTCATGGGAGCGATGCTGGGCCTGGTTTTGTCGGACAACCTGATCCTGATGTTCGTCTTTTGGGAGCTGACCAGCATTACATCCTATCTGCTGATCGGTTTCAACCACGAGGAAAAGGCATCGCGCTGGAAGGCACTGCAAGCCCTGCTGGTCACGGGGCTGGGTGCGATGGCGATGCTGGCCGGGTTTATTTTGATCGGCACGGTGACGGGGAGCTACAGCTTCTCCGAGATCAATGGGATGGGGGACTTGATTCAAGCCAGTCCCTGGTACACGGCGATTGTCATTCTAGTTCTAGGTGGGGCCTTTACCAAGAGCGCGCAGGTACCGTTTCATTTCTGGCTGCCGAATGCCATGGCCGGGCCGACACCGGTGAGTGCGTATCTGCACTCGGCGACCATGGTCAAGGCCGGTATTTTCCTGATGGCCCGGCTGAATCCATCGCTCAGCGGCAGCGGTCTGTGGGAATACACTCTGGGCATTTTTGGGAGTGTGACGCTGCTGCTGGCCATGTTCCTCGGGCTCTTTCAGAAAGATGTCAAATCGGTGCTGGCGTACACGACGCTCGGGGTGCTCGGGATACTGACCATGCTACTGGGGATTGGCTCTGAGTATGCGATCAAGGCGATGGTCGTCTTTCTGCTGGGGCACGCACTCTACAAGGCCACACTCTTTATGGTGGTGGGCTCGATTGACCACGAGGCGGGGACCCGTGATGCGACCTTGCTGCGCGGCCTGCGCAAGTTGATGCCGATTTCGGCAGTGGCTGGGGGGCTGGCGGCGCTCTCTATGTCGGGCATTCCGCCCTTTTTCGGATTTATCGGTAAAGAGCTGATTTATGCGGCCGGTGTCGGCTTGCAGGGGCCGGATCTGATTTTTCTGGTGGTCGCTTTACTGGGGAATTTCATCATGATGGGGCTGGCCTTAAAGGCTGGGGTGGGGCCGTTCTGGGGGAAGCCTGATCTGGCGGCATTGCCCAAGAAGCCGCATGAGGCACCCCTGGCGATGTGGATCGGCCCGATCTTTCTGGCAGTCACGGGCCTGGTCATCGGTCTGGTCCCTTTCTGGGTGACCAATCACATGGTGACGCCAGCCATCGCCTCGATTCAAGGCACCCCGATTCACTCGCTTGACCTGGCGCTCTGGACGCTGGTCAAGCCGAACCTGCCACTGCTTCTGAGCGGGCTGACAGTTTTGGGTGGCTTGGCGGTCTATCTCAACCGTCGGCGCTTTTGGGCTGTAGCAGATCGTTTGCTGGCGGCAATTCGTCCCTACGGAGCGGATGCCATGTATGAGCGAATTTTTAATGGGGTACTCGCGTTCTCCAAATTCCAGACCCGGGTTTTGCAAACCGGCCGCTTGCACGACTATGTCTTTTTTGTCGTGCTGGTCACCGGGGCTTTTATGGCCTGGGCAATCTTTAATTTTGGCGGGATTCATTTGCCCTTCGATTGGCGCTCGTTTGACATTCTGATGGTCTGCCTGGTGGTGATGATGATGCTAGCGGCGGTGATTGCCGTCTCGGCCAGATCTTACATCACCGTCATGGTGGCTCTGGGCGTGGTGGGCTTTGGTATGGCCTTGGTATTTGCTTATTTTGGTGCCGCCGACCTGGCCATCACCCAGTTGCTGGTCGAGACACTGACGGTGGTGCTCTTTATGTTTGTTGTCCTGCGCCTGCCTCAGCTCAAGACGATTTCAGCTGGGCGCACCCGGATTCGGGATGGTATCGTGGCCACGCTTTTTGGCAGTCTGATTACGCTGGTCCTACTCAAGGCGGTCAATTTGCAACTGGACGAGGCGATCTCGGGCACGATGGCCGCTTTGAGCTATCCTGAGGCCAAGGGGAAAAACGTAGTCAATGTCATTCTGGTTGATTTCCGTGCTCTGGATACGATGGGGGAGGCGATCGTCATTGCAGTCGCGGCGATGGGTATCGCCGCCTTGGTTTCGACCCGTCTAAAGAGTGGAAAGGGGGAGGAAAAATGAAATACTTTATATTAGCCCAAGCCAGTCGCCTATTATTTCCGGCACTTTTCGTGCTCTCGTTGGTCGTGCTCTACCGCGGGCACAATCTACCGGGGGGTGGTTTTATTGGCGGGTTACTGGCCGCCGCCGCCTTCATTCTGGTCGGCTTGGGCGACTCGATGGAACGGGCCAAGGCATTGCTGCGGATAGAGCCCGTAAAACTGATGGCGCTGGGGCTGGCCCTCACCCTGCTGAGTGCGCTGCCTGCGCTGCTGATGGGGTCCACCTTCATGACTGGCAAGTGGTTGCCCGACTTCACCGTCCCGCTGCTGGGCACGGTGCACCTGGGCTCACCGCTGATATTCGACGTGGGCATTTTTATGGTCGTGGTTGGCTTCGCCCTGCACACCACCTTTAGCCTGGCGCAACTGGCTTACTCTAAGATAGAAGGAGACTGGGAATAATGGAGAGTTTGATCGCATTACTTGTCGGGGTGCTTTTTGGCACGGGTGTTTACTGCCTGATGCGTCGTAGCATCGTGAAGCTGGTCATCGGAGTCATTCTGCTCTCCCAGGGAGCTAATTTGCTGGTCTTCACCTCGGGCGGTCTACTGGCCGGGCGACCCGCCCTGGTGCCAGCGGATGGCACTGTGCCGCCTGCGCCATTTGGAGACCCGCTGCCGCAGGCGATGGTGCTGACCGCAATTGTCATCGGGTTTGGCTTGACCGCTTTCCTGCTGGCGCTGGTCACGCGTGCCCACGAGGCAGTCGGAGCCGACGATATTAACGCATTTAGAAACACGGATACGTGAACGAATACAGCTTACTCCTTCCGGTATTTCTGCCACTGATTGGTGCCATCTGCCTGCTCCTTGGGCGCAGTTCGCTCACTTTTCAGCGGGTGGGTGGTGTGGTGGTGACCTGCGCCACCTTTGGCTGTTCGCTTTACCTGGTCTATCTGGTCGATCAGGTCGAATACATCGTGGTCCAACCGGGAAACTGGCAGGCACCGATCGGGATTAGTCTGGTGGCCGACCGCTTCAGTGCCATTATGGTGGCCATCGCCTCCTTTATGGGGGCGGCCGTCGCGATCTATGCGCTTGGTGAAATCGATACCGGGCGCCTGCGAAAATTCTTTTTTCCGATCTATCTGATCCTGATCTTTGGGGTGAACGGCGCCTTCCTGACCGGCGACCTGTTCAATCTCTATGTTTGGTTTGAGATCATGCTGATCGCTTCCTTTGTGCTCATCTCGATGGGTGGGGAGAAGGGCGAACTGGAAGGTGGTCTCAAATACGTCTGTCTGAACTTGCTTTCTTCCATGCTGTTTCTTGGTGGTGCCGGCATCATCTACGGGCTGACCGGGACCCTCAACTTTGCTGACATTGCGGTGAAGCTACAAGAGGCGGAAGACCCCACGCTGGTGATCAGCGCCTCGATGCTTCTGTTGGCCTCATTCGGCTTGAAGGCCGGCATCTTTCCCTTCTTTTTCTGGCTCCCTGCGGCCTACCATACCCCGCCGCCTGCCATCACCGCGATCTTTGCCGGCACCTTGACGAAGGTGGGGGTCTATGTGCTTTTCCGCTGCTATACGCTCATGTTTGTGCCGATTTTTCCCGACGTGCAGGGGCTTATCCTCTGCCTGGCTATCCTGACCATGGTGACCGGTGTTTTGGGGGCGGCTTCGCACTTTGATATGCGGCGCATCCTTTCCTTTCATATCATCAGTCAGATCGGCTACATGCTGCTGGGCCTGGCCTTGATGACGCCGCTTGGGATCGCTGCGGGGATTTTCTACCTCATCCATAACAACCTGGCCAAGACCAACCTTTTTCTCGTCAGCGGCGTCGTGATACGGCTCAAGGGCACCTGCGACCTGGCCAAAGTCGGGGGGCTGTGTAAATCAGCGCCCTGGCTGGCCTTTCTCTTTTTCATTCCAGCCTTCTCCCTGGGGGGCATCCCGCCGCTGTCCGGGTTTTGGGCCAAGTTTGCCGTGGTTAAAGCCGGCATGGAAATTGAGAGTTGGATTGCGGTGACCGCAGCGCTATTGGTCGGGGTGATGACGCTGTTTTCCATGACAAAAATCTGGGCGGAGGCCTTCTGGAAAAAGCAGCCCGAGAGCTATGATGCGCGTCCGCTGGCCAACCCCGTCGGAAAGCTCGCCTACATGGTGATTCCGATAGCAATTCTGGCTTTTTGCACAGTACTTATGGGGATCTTCGGCGAGCCGCTCTTCAACTACACCGAGCGGGCAGCGGCCCAGTTGCTCAACCCGCAGGATTATATATCCGCTGTACTTCAACCGAATGGAGCCTCTCTGCCATGATGCGTGTTGTTTACTTTATTAGTTTTTTGTTTTTCTACGTCACGGATATCGTGAAGTCGAATATACGGGTAGCACACGATGCGCTCACCCCGACGCATAACATGAAGCCAGCTGTCATTGCGCTGGATGTCTCCGGGATGACGGATCGGCAGCTCCTCTTCATCGCCAACTTTATTACCATGACTCCTGGCACGCTCGGGCTCATTTTTTCAGACGACAAGAAAAAGCTCTACATCCATGCCATGTATGTCGACGAAAGTGTCGAGGCCCTGAGTGACGATCTCTGCAATACTTACGGAAAGCTGGTGCGACGTGTATTTTGATAAGCCAGATTCATTTTTAGCCATTGCTTTGCTCATTAGCGCAGTATTTTTGGTCGCTTCGCTCGGGTTGGCCTTGTTCCGGATCGCGCGCGGGCCATCGGCTTTTGACCGGGTGGTGGCGCTGGATTTAATCGGAGGTGTCTGCCTGTGTATGATCGTATTTTTTGCGATTTATTTTGATCAGCAAGTCTTGTTGGACTCGGCCTTTGTGATCGCCCTGGTCAGCTTTATCGCGACGGTGGCCTTCGCTCGTTATTTAGGAAAGGGAGGGGATTGAGATGAGTATTTTAGTCGGCATTTTCTTAATCGTCGGGGCATTCTTTGCCCTGGTTGCCGGACTGGGCGTGACCCGTTTCCCGGATCTCTACACACGCATGCACGCATCGACCAAGGCCGGTGCTTTCGGTGCCGCCTTGATGCTGATCGCTGCAGCCATTCACTTTGGCAACCTGCGGGCCATCTTCATGGCGCTGATTATAATCGTCTTCTTCTACCTGACTACGCCCATCGCGGCCCAGACCCTGGGCCAAGCGGCTTATCGCAGGAAGGTGCCTTTCTGGTCCAAAACCGGGCGGGATCTGTTGGCAGAGGACGAAGCCGCCGCAGAAAAAGACGCGTTAAATTAATTGCGGCCTTAATGTCGAATCCTGTAACTTTTAGAGAAGCACTTGCTGTTTGGTTTCGAATCGGCCTGCTCAGTTTTGGTGGGCCTGCGGGGCAAATCGCTCTGATGCATCGGATTATTGTCGATGAAAAGAAGTGGCTGGATGAGTCCCGTTTTCTGCATGCGCTCAATTATTGCATGCTACTGCCGGGGCCGGAAGCTCAGCAGCTCGCGACTTACGTTGGGTGGTTGCTGCATGGGGTGAAGGGGGGCGTTGTCGCGGGCGTTTTATTCATCCTGCCGGGTGCACTCACGATCTTTGCACTTTCCTGGCTGTATGTATCTCTGGGTGACCTTGTCGCGGTCGAGGGTGTCTTTTTTGGGCTCAAAGCAGCCGTGCTGGCTATCGTGGTGCAGGCATTGATTCGGATCGGCAATCGAGCGCTGACTGGAACTGTGAAGCCCGCTTTGGCGGTGGCCGGATTTATGGCCCTCTTTGTGTTTGACCTTCCTTTCCCCTTGGTGGTGCTGGGCACCGGGATCCTGGGTTATCTAGTTGCCAAGTGGCTCGGGTGCGAGGCGGGGGCAGAGCTGCCAGCTGATGTTCATACCGCAACAGTTGTTCGTCCCGGAACCATGAGGGCGGCCCTGGCCTGCTTACTGCTGTGGTTGCTGCCGGTGGCTGGTCTGATGTTGGTGTTGGGGGATGGAAGTGTATTTACCCAGCTAGCGGTTTTCTTTTCCAAGATGGCCACCGTCACCTTTGGGGGCGCGTATGCCGTGCTGGCGTATGTCGGTCAACAGGGCGTCGAAAATTTCCAATGGTTGCAGGCGGGTGAAATGCTGGAAGGGCTCGGCCTGGCCGAAACCACGCCCGGACCCTTGATTTTAGTGACGCAGTTTGTCGGGTTTCTGGCCGCTTACCGGGAAGCGGCAGCGGAGCCCAGTATTCTCTATGCGTCGATGGGGGCACTGCTGACACTCTGGGTGACCTTCGTACCTTGCTTCCTCTGGATCTTTGCCGGGGCGCCCTATGTCGAGAAGCTGCGGGGCAACCACTCGCTATCGGCCGCGCTGGCCGCAATCACGGCCGTGGTGGTGGGGGTGATTGCGAATCTGGCAGTCTGGTTCGCCGTCAACGCATTGTTTGCGGAGCAACATCGCGTGGCCGGGTTTGGTGTGGATATGAGCTTGCCGGCACTGAGCAGCGTGGATGTGCCGATGTTGGTATTGACGGCGCTATGCTTTATTCTGGTTTTCGGCTTTCGGTTTGGGATTTTCCGCTTGCTGGGTGTCTCCGCCACGCTGGGTGCGGTCTGGATGCTTTGGGTGACGTGATTGGGTTCGCTGAGCAGTCCCCGACTGCGAGCCAGCCGCTTACACTCCCGCCGACAGGGCAACACGCAAAGCGTGTCGGGAAGCGAAGCGAATCGGGATGAAGCGGAAACTGCACATAACATCGTTGTGGCGCAGAGACGGCCTCCGCTGCAAAACCGAGGGGCGCGCTCGGCGGCGGGGCGGCCAGGGGGCGGAAGATTTGGAAGTTGGACTCGTGGAGTTCCGTTGCCCGTTGTGGCGTTGATTGGAATGAGCGCCTACGGTGAAGCTCTGGCGCCGGACTACCTGAGCCGTCTGGTGATCCGCTACATCAAGGAATCCGGCGTCGGGAAGGCCGGAGGCTGTCACCTGTTCCGGCACACCTGCGCCACGCTCATGCTGGAGAACGGCGCGGACACGCGCTTTATCCAGCAAAGATTTAGAATCAAGGCGAATGAACTGGAAAAACCAATAAAAGCAGTCATGTTACCCATTATGGAAATACACAAGAAAGTCGTCGTCGACGATGCCGGGACGCCTCAAGAGGTGATTATCCCTTGGGCCGAGTTCCAGGAACTCGAGGAATTACTCGGCTTGGATATTGAACCCGAAGTCGCCGAACAGCTTGCAGATGCCAAGCGCGACCGTGAAAGCGGCGAGGCCTCGGCATACGTCAGCTTAAACGACCTGTAATGCCTGAGTTAGTATTGCATCGCCGCGTCCAGCGCTATGCACGGCGGCTTCCCGCCGACCTAAAAGACAAGGTCAAAGAGAGCTTGGCCAGGCTGGCCGAAGACCCCGACCATTATCCCGGTGCGATCACAATGGCTGGACAGTGGCAAGGGTATTGCCGAATCCGAATCGGCAACCTTCGAGTCATTTACAGCTACAAGGTAGAGGAAGGTGTCATTTACGTCGATTATCTCGGCCCACGCGGCGAGATATACAAAAAGTAGAGGCCCGGAAGTCAGGGCTTGCCCGGTTGAGCTTTAGAGCCTTATCTTTGAGTTGCCTTTGATAGCTTGGGGACGATCTTCGGGCGAGACCTTGCGGGTCTTGCCCTTGTCGGAGCGCTCCTTTGGGCAAATCGCGGTGAAACCGTGCTTTTTATAGCGCAGCCGCCACGTCTCGATGGTGCGGAAGGTAAAGCGGTGGCTTTGGCCTTCCTCATCTTCGAAGATCAGTTCGCTGACTGAGCGGATGCGCTCGGTGATCGTTTTGCCTTCGGCCATATCGATGGCGGCGAGGACTCGCATTTTGACGTATTCAGTTGGATTTCTCATGGGATTTCCGACCGTGGGGACTTTTTCACCGAAGTCCGCTTGCGTCTTGTGTTGTCGTTTCGTTGGCCGCATCCTCAGACCGCTTCTTACGATCGAATCTTGGTTCACGCTTTCATCGGCCACGGCTCCTGGAATCGTATTTGGAAGGCTTTGGTGAAAGACTCTTCTCCGAATACGAGACGCAGATGCTCGAACAGTTCCGCATGAACCGGTCCCGCAAGAGCTCGGGGCGGGGCCCGCGCACGGCATAGCCGCGAGCGGATCTCGCCCTGATTGCGGACGAAGTGCTTGACCCAGCGGTAGGCGCTGTCCGTTGAAAAGCCCGTGCGCGCGCTCTGCCAGGCCGCCAGCACGTTGCCGCCGAGCCGGTGCCACGCCCCAAGGAATGCCGCCAGTGTGGCCGACGAGACGCTGTGCCGGGGAAGCACCAAGGAACTGTCATTTTGACCGGCAAATCAACAATAGCCTTCCTTGCCAATTTATTGAAAGCTCACAACTCACAGCTATAAGCTCCAACTTGAGAACTGCCCCTTACATGCTTATCTCATAATCCGAGATTTAACATTAAAGCGAGCAGCCCTGACTGGTCTCGCAATTTGGGCGGGCCACCAGGCCCTTGATCGGCTCGTCGGGGAAGGGCTGCTGCGCGCGGCCATTCTCCAGCAGATGGCGGTCGCAAATGGCATCCAGTTGATCCTTGGTCCGGGCGCGGCGCATTTCGTGTAGAAATTGACCATCCGCATCGATGCCGAGGCCGACGAAATTGAGGAATTTTTTCATGTGATTGATGTGGTGGCTGCCTTCGAGGCCGGGGCGACTGGTCGCCATCACCAGGTCTTCGATATAGCCGCGCACATCCCCGAGGGTAGGGCGAAAGATGGGCTGCCCCGCAAAGTGCTCGCGCAGCTGGCGAAAAATCCAGGGGTTGCGTATACAGGAGCGACCGATCATCAGACCGGCGGCTTTGGTATGGTCGAGCACCCATTGACCCTTGCTGACTGAGGTCACATTGCCATTGGCCAGCACCGGGCAGGGTAGGCGTTCGGCTGCCCGCTGAATGTAGTCGTAGTGCACCTCGCTGCGGTAAGCTTCCTTGACGGTGCGGGCATGTAGGCTGAGGAGGTCGACCTCGTGCTTGATCAGCAGGTCGAGCAGTGTCTCAAAGTGCTCGTCGCTATCGAAGCCGATCCGCATTTTCACGGTGAAGCGACCGGGCACAGCCGCGCGCAGGCAGCCGAGGACTTGGTCGACCTTGGCTGGCTCGCGCAAGAGCCCGCCACCCACGTTTTTCTTATACACCTTGGGGGCGGGGCAGCCCATGTTCAGGTCGATCCCGGCCACGGGTAGCTGGGCCTTCATGATGGCTTCGACTGTGCGCTGCAGGTCCGGCAGGCTCTCGCCGATAAACTGGGCGAATACGGGGCGCCCTGTGCCGTGCTGGCAGATCGAATCCACGATATGGGTCTCCAGGCTGGAGTGGCCATGGACGCGAAAATACTCCGTAAAGAGGAGGTCTGGTGCACCGTATTTACCCAATAGCTGCATGAAGGGCAGGGTCGTGACATCCTGCATCGGCGCAAGGGCGGTCCAGGGTTGGCCGGGGATCACGGGCGCAGGCAGCGGCGTCATAGCGCAGACAGGCTCAGGAGCCTTGTTCGAGGATTTTAGCCAGGATTTCAGTCATATCATCGACCGCGTCCATGACATCGCGCGCTACATAAATCGGCGTGCCTGAGGCCAGTGCGAGGACGATCGAGTCGCTGGGCCGTGCATCGAGTTCGATGATTTTATGACCCAGTTCGTTTTCCATCGATACGATCAGCCGGGCATGGAAGGTGCCCTGGTCGACGTGATTGATCACCACCCGCTCAACCTCAGCCTCCAGGCCGTCCAGCAGGGTGAGCATGAGGTCATGGGTCATGGGGCGGGGT
This sequence comes from Puniceicoccaceae bacterium, assembly GCA_007692545.1. Taxonomy (GTDB): domain Bacteria; phylum Verrucomicrobiota; class Verrucomicrobiia; order Opitutales; family Coraliomargaritaceae; genus Thalassobacterium. Next base: position 1,672 of record REBV01000105.1, on the reverse strand, counting down.
GACTCGTCTCCGTTGATCGCCCGCTGGATGGCTTCACCGATCGCCTGTTCCATGTAGATGACAAAGATTTTCTGATCCGTACCGAGAAATACAGCACAACCTCCCGACGTCGGCATGACGCCTTTGACGAGAACAGGGACGACTTGATTCTCCATAGAAAGTGGCCGTTTAGAGGCCTGGTAAATTGGCCGGTAGCCCACCGGATTCTTCGCCCATTTGCGATTTCATGGCTTTCATCATCTTGCGGCCCTTGCCCCCGCGCATCATTTTCATCATCTTCTGCATCTGGCTGAATTGCTTGAGGAGTGCATTGACATCACGCACCTGCACGCCCGCGCCGTTGGCGATGCGTTTGAGGCGACTGCCGCGCAGCAGGCGGGGTGCGCGGCGCTCTTGAATCGTCATGGAGTGAATAATGGCTTCGGTGCGGGCCATTTTCTTTTCTTCCGCATCACCGATCTCGACGCCGCTCATGCCGGGCATCATGCCGACCAGAGAGCCGAGCGAGCCCATCTTTTTGACCTGTTGCATCTGCTGCAGAAAGTCTTCCAGATTGAAGTCTGCCTTGCGCATTTTCTCGGCCAGGCGCTCCGCTTCATTCTGATCGATGGTTTCCTGCGCCTTTTCGACCAGCGAGACCACGTCGCCCATGCCGAGGATGCGTGAGGCCATACGGTCGGGGTGGAAGACATCAAACTCGTCCGGCTTCTCGCCCGTGCCCATAAACTTAATCGGCACATCGGAGATGCTCTTCATGGAAAGGGCGGCCCCACCACGGGCATCACCGTCGAGCTTGGTCAGTATGATACCGGTGCAGTGAACGGCCTCGTGAAAGTGCTTGGCCACGTTGACCGCTTCCTGCCCCAGAGCGGCGTCGGCCACGAGTAAAATCTCATCCGGCTGGATGGCGTTCTTCAGCCGTTTGATTTCTTCGATCAGGTCGCCGTCGATTTGTAGGCGACCTGCGGTATCGAAAATGATCAGGTTGGCATCAGCCTGCTTGGCTGCTTCGAGCCCGCGTTTGCCGATTTTAACGACGTCTTTCTCGTCCCGGTCACCATAAAAGGTGCAGCCTTCGTTCTTAGCCAGCATCTCGAGCTGATCGATGGCTGCCGGGCGATAAACATCACAGGCAATCAGGGCCGGGCGGTAGTCCCGCTTCTTTGCCAGGTAGCGAGCCAGCTTGCCGCTGCTGGTCGTCTTGCCCGAACCATGCAAACCCACCATCATGATGCGCAGCGGTTTCTTATCCTCCAGCTCAGTCGCTCCTTCACCCAGCAGTTTGGCCAGTTCGTCGTGAATGATCTTGATGACTTGCTGGCCAGGGGTGACCGATTTAAGCACTTCCTGCCCGACACACTGAGCCTGGACCTCAGTCACAAACTCGCGGGCTACTTTGAAGTGAACATCGGCCGAAAGCAGTGCCTGGCGCACCTCTTTGAGGGCCTCCGCCATATTCTCTTCACTCAGCTTGCCAACACCGCGCAAATTCCGCAAAGCCGAGCCGAGCTTATCTGTCAAATTTTCTAACATAATGGATACAGTCTTTGCCTATCAGGACTGTTTATCATCATCGTCGTCCTCGTCTTCGTCAACATCCTCCTTCTCATCGTCATCCTCATCGGGGGGGGCGGTGGTCTCTTCGAAGTCGTCGTCTTCCTCCTCTTCTTCG
>REBV01000083.1 GCA_007692545.1 Puniceicoccaceae bacterium | reverse complement strand
GGCGAGTTCGAGCACATTGCCCTGACCGGTCTCCATGCAGTGGGTGATAGCCTGCAGGGCGGCCTGGCAGGCGGGATTGTCGCGCTCGGCTTTGAGCTTTTTCAGCCGGGCGACTTGTGATTCGCGCACGGCGGAGTTGTCGATGTCGAGAATGTCCAGGGGGTCTTCTTTTTCGAGGCGATACTTATTCAGGCCAACGATGGTCTCCTTGCCGGAGTCGATGCGTGCTTGACGGCGGGCAGCGGCTTCTTCGATGCGCAGCTTGGGAATACCTTCTTCGATAGCCTTGGTCATGCCACCGTATTGCTCGCACTCCTGGATGTGAGCCCAGGCTTTGTGCATGAGTTCATGGGTGAGGGCTTCGACATAGTAGCTCCCGCCCCAGGGGTCGATGAAGCGGGTCATACCGGTTTCCTCTTGCAGAAAGAGCTGGGTGTTGCGGGCGATGCGGGCGGAGAAATCGGTGGGCAGGGCGATGGCCTCGTCGAGCGCGTTGGTGTGGAGCGACTGAGTGTGGCCACAAGCGGCAGCCATGGCCTCGATGCAGGTGCGGGTGATGTTGTTAAACGGATCCTGCTCGGTGAGCGACCAACCGGAAGTCTGTGAGTGGGTGCGCAGGGCCATGGACTTGGGGTTTTTGGGGTCAAATTGCTTGACCAGTTTGGCCCAGAGGCAGCGGGCGGCGCGCATCTTGGCGATCTCCATGAAGTAATTTTTGCCGATGGCCCAGAAGAAGGAGAGGCGGGGAGCGAAGGCATCGATATCGAGCCCGGCTTCTGTGCCGGTGCGCAAATACTCCAGGCCGTCGGCCAGGGTGTAGCCGATCTCGAGGTCGGCGGTGGCACCGGCTTCCTGCATGTGGTAGCCCGAAATGGATATTGAGTTGAACTTGGGCATCTTCTGCGAGGTAAATTCGAAGATGTCGCCGATGATGCGCATCGATGGAGTGGGTGGGTAGATGTAGGTGTTGCGCACCATGAACTCTTTGAGGATGTCGTTCTGAATGGTGCCGGCCAGCTCTTCCAGTTTACAGCCCTGTTCGAGTCCGGCCAGAATGTAGAAGGCGAGGACGGGTAGTACGGCACCGTTCATGGTCATCGAGACGGATACCCGGCTCAGGTCGATTTGATCGAAGAGCACGTTCATATCGAGGATGGAGTCGATGGCCACGCCGGCCTTGCCGACATCACTGACCACACGGGGGTGGTCCGAGTCGTAGCCACGGTGGGTGGCGAGGTCGAAGGCGACGGAGAGACCCTGCTGGCCAGCGGCAATGTTACGCCGGTAAAAGGCGTTGGACTCCTCGGCCGTCGAGAAGCCGGCATACTGACGCACCGTCCATGGGCGGAAAGCATACATGGTGGCATAAGGGCCACGCAGGAAAGGGGCGACCCCGGCGGAGTAGTCGAGGTGCTCCATGTAATCGTAGGCCTCTTTGCCGTAAAGCGAATCGACATCGATCTGCTCCATCGTCTCGGTGACGAGCTCCTGGACGGACTTGCCGGTCTCTGCTTTAACCTGGGCAGCCCACGCCTCGCGGGTGGCAGTGGCTTTGGGTGCTTGGTAGTCGATTTTTGTGAAGTCAGGTTTCATGGTCGAGATACGGGATTCGAGATACGAGATACGGGAATTTAGTCGGATTAGAGGGCGCCGAGGCCGGATAGGTAGCGGTGATTTGTTTCGTAGTTGTCTGATTTGATGAAAATATAGTCGTCCATACCGGCGGCGCGGTAGGCGGGCTCTTGCTCGCCGGGGAAGCCGGCGAGGATTACTTGCATCTCGGGCAGGGCGGCTTTGATGGCTTGGGCATAGTCAGCAAACTTTGCGGCATAGTCCTCATCGGTGCCGCAGACAACGGTGATACCTGCATCGGAGGCGACCAAGGCGGCCACGGCCTCGTCCGGTGATTCGAAACCAGCGGGTGACATGACCTCAAAGCCGCCGGTCTGGAAGAAACCCTGCGTGAAGTCGGCACGTGCCTTGTGGCGACGCAGGGGGCCGAGGTTGGTTAGGTAAATGGCGGGAGCCCGCCCGGTCTTGGCAGCGAAGCGGGCCGAGGCTTCGCGCAAGTGTTCATATTTAGCAGCCAGGCGTGTCGCGGGCAGGGGCGTGATGGCAGGGGCGGCTTCGACCGATGCACGGATCGTCTTAGTGATCTCGCCGATAGTGGCTCCGGCCCGGACGGCCTGAACCAGCATCGGAACCAGTTCTTCCGGGGGGGCATCGACAAGCTTGCCGAGTGCCTCCAGTACAGCTGCGTCCGCATCCGCATCCAGTTCCATGCGGACAGCGGTGATCTCCCGTGCCCGCTGCTCGCGCACTTGGGCATAATCGGGCTGATGATCGCTCAACGGTTTTTCATTCAGGTTTGGATAAACATTGGTGCCGATCAAGCTACTGCGGCGAGTGCCGAGCGCGGTTTCATTTTGCTGCGCGGTGGCCTTGATCATGCGCTGGATCATGCCATTGTTGAGCGCCATCGAGATACCACCCTCGGCTTCGATGCGCTTGAAACAGGCCCATGCTTTCTCACTGACTTCGTTCGTCAACCACTCGACGGCCCAAGAGCCCCCGGCAGGGTCGATCACGGCTGTCAGCTCACACTCTTCCTGTAAAATGACTTGGGTATTGCGCGAGATACGACGGCTAAAGGTATCCGGCAGGCGGCAGACTTCGTCAAAATTGCCCACGCACATACTGTCAACTCCGCCGATGGCACCACTCAGCGCTTCGGTGGTGGTGCGCAGCATGTTGACGTAAGGATCTTTCTGCGTCTTATTATATAGGCCGGTGCGGGCATGCATAACGATTTTTTGCGAGTCAGCATTTCCGCCAAAAGCCTGCACAATTTGAGCCCACAGGACACGGGCCGCGCGCAACTTGGCGATTTCCATAAAGAAGTTTGGACCGATACAGAAACTAAAGCGTATTTGCTGGGCCGCTACATCGACAGAGAGTCCGCGCTCAATCAATTCACCAAGGTAATACGCACCGGTGGCGAGACAGATCCCGAGTTCTTCCACCGCCGAAGCGCCAGCCTGGTGGTAGGGCATGGAAGCGACGCCGATGGCCCGAATGCCGGGTGCCTGCGCGGCGCAGTAGCGAGCCATGATGGCCTGCTCACTGATCAGTTCATCGAGTTGCGAGGGCAATTGTCCTGAGGCCGCCTGAACAGCCAGAGGGTCCATACCCAAGCTGCCGCGTATCTGGCTGAAGTCTGCGGATTGTTTGTCTAACCAGGCAAAGAATAGAGCACCCACAGACAGGCCGGCACATCCACTGCGAAAATGAAAACTAATGGCATCCGGAATGATTGTATCGAAGGCGGCTTCGATGTCTTTCAGGCAAGCTAGGGAGAGTCCACAGGCCGCAACTTCGCCAGCTTTGGCGGTGTCCGGATCGATTCCCTTGAGCGTGGCGATGTCCAGCAACACATTCAGGGCGTTCTGCCCTCGCAATAAGTCAGCCCGGGCCGCTGTATTGAACTCGGCCGCCGTGCCATAGGGCAACTCCTGCGCTATCTCCCACGGCTCTTTTTTGTACCCCGCAGCAGAGGTGCCCCGCAAGTAACCATCGAAGCCCGGCAGCGTGGAAGAGGCGGGCAGGCTGTCGAGCACCTCGCTACGGAAGATCGGTTCGATCCGAATGCCTTCCGGTGTTGAGCTCGTCATTACCTTGTCAAACGGCTTACCCTTGAGCAATTGCTCGGCGGCTTCACGCCAATCTTCCTTACTTGTGGCCTGAAAATCATGCAGCAGGGTTTCGTTGTTTTTTTTATTCATGTTCATGGTGCATTCATTATATTTGCTGGCTAAATACGAGCCGAAATAAAAAACCCTGTCAATAAGTAAATTTAATAAAAAATAATATTGACGTAAGTAAGACTAATTGCAGATTGAGCTCATTCAACCTTAAAAGCAGCCCATGATTACAAACATAGATCACATCGGAATTGCCGTAAACAGCCTCGAAGCATCCATAAAATACTACGAAGATGCTCTCGGCCTTCATTGTCACGGACGGGAAGAGGTAGCGTCACAAAAAGTAAAAACCGCTTTTTTCGAAGCGGGCGAAGTGCACATTGAGTTGCTGGAGCCGACTTCTCCGGAAAGCCCGATTGCCAGGTTTCTGGAAAAGAACGGCGAGGGGATCCACCACATAGCCTTTGCCACAGACGACATCGCTGGGCAACTGGAAAAGGCATCGGAGGCGGGAATACGTCTGATTCATGAAGTGCCAATTGATGGAGCGGGCAACAAGCTTGTAGCCTTTCTGCATCCTAAATCAACGCATGGCGTACTGACGGAATTTTGCCAGCCTCATCGTTCAGAATAATCTGAGATCAAATAACCGAGTGCAGTTCTTTATTTCGATGTCTTCCTATAATACGAAAAAAATGGACTGAGCCCTTTTTAGCACGCTCGGCGCGACATTTTTCAATAAAACAATTTTATAAACCCAAATACATCATGGCTATTGATCCAAGACTCCTCGAAGAACTAAAGAAACGCCGGGCCACGGCTCAGAACGCGGGTGGGGCGGAAAAGCTGGCAGCCCGTAAGAAAAAAGGACAATTGGGTGCGCGTGAGCGCCTCGAGACTTTTTTTGAAAGCGGCACCTTTCAGGAGTTCGGTATGCACGCCGAGCACTCCTGTCACCGCTTTGGCATGGAAAAGAAGTCGCTACCCTACGACGGAGTGGTTTGCGGGACAGGTCTGGTCGATGGCCGCGCAGTAGCGGCCTACGCGCAGGACTTTACCGTGAGCGGCGGTTCACTGGGGCGTATTCACGCGAAGAAAATTTGCGACCTGATGGACTTTGCCCACGAAGCGGGCATGCCAGTGGTGGGTGTCAATGACTCCGGGGGTGCGCGCATCCAGGAAGGGGTCGACTCCCTTAGCGGCTATGGACAGGTTTTCTTTAAGAATGTACTGCTGTCCGGAGTGGTGCCGCAAATCGCGGTGATCGCCGGGCCGTGTGCCGGCGGGGCGGCTTATTCGCCCGCACTGACGGATTTCCTGATTATGACGAAGGAACACTCCAATATGTTTATTTGTGGCCCCGACGTCATCAAATCGGCCACGGGCGAGACGGCGCAGCTTGAGCAATTTGCTTCGGCGGCGGCCCACGCCAGCATCTCGGGTAATATTCACCTAGTCGCGGACGACGATGCTCACGCCATGGAGCTGACGACGAAATTACTCGCCTTCCTGCCGAGCAATAACATCAGTGATCCACCCCACGAATTTCCGGACTTGGACCTGAGGGATGATCCTCAGATGAATGAGTTGGTGCCTGCCTCCGGGAAAGAAGCACTGGATGTCATGGCCGTGATTGATCGTCTGGTTGATGACGGTGATTTTTTTGAGATCATGCCCGACTTCGCGCGCAACATAGTCGTCGGCTTTGCCCGCATCGAAGGGATCGTTGTCGGCATTGTTGCGAATAATCCGATGGTTCGGGCTGGCACACTCGATATCGACAGTTCGGACAAAGGTGCCCGCTTCATTCGGACCTGTAATATATACAACATCCCCATCGTCACCCTGGTCGACGTGCCCGGCTTCATGCCAGGGCTGGCTCAGGAGCAAGGAGGGATCATTCGTCATGGTGCCAAGATGCTCTTTGCCTATGCCGCGTCCACAGTGCCCAAAATCACTTTGATCATGCGGAAGGCATATGGCGGGGCCTACCTGGCGATGTGCTCCGCCGACCTCGGGGCTGACATGGTCTTCGCTTGGCCGACGGCTGAGATCGCCGTCATGGGGGCCGAGGGTGCGGTCAAAATTCTCTTCCGCAAAGAGATTAAAGAGGCGGCAGATCCCCGAGCGAAGATAGCTGAACTCTGTGAGAATTATCGCAACGAATTTTCCTCGCCTTATCAAGCGGCAGCCAATTCTATGATCACCGATGTCATTGAGCCCGCTCAGACTCGATCCTCCATCGCATTGGCGCTCCGCAACACCTTAAACAAGCGCGACTCGCGCCCACCAAAGAAGCACGGCAACATTCCGCTCTAGACAACTCCTCAAGTAAACACCTAGATAAACGTTTAGCTTATGTTCATAATTTTAACCCTAGTTGCCCAAGTCGCTACGCCAATGGAACTACCCAACACCGTGAACGTGGTATTCGTCGGCTTCCTCTTTGTCGTCATTGTGTTGGCTTTGCTCGCAGCTGTGACCTCAACCATCGGCGCCCTCTTTGTCAAAAGTGCCGCCCGGGATGCCGCCCGGGATGCCGCCCGGGCAGCTCAGGCAGCTCAGGTTGCTCAAAAAGCGGCTGAAGCCACAGCGGGCGCTGTCCAGTCAAGCGGTGCTCAAACACGGACCGATCCAACAACTTCCGAAGGTGTGACGGCAGAAGACGAAGACCCGGCACTGTTCTCCGTCATCGCTGCCGCTGTCCACACTATAATAGGCGACCGCCCACATCGCGTGGTCTCTGTCCGGTCCACAGGGCCGGGATGGGCCCAGGAGGGCCGCCGCCAAATTTTTTCTTCGCACCGTGTGCGTTAGTGCGCAATTTCCACAATAACTGAATCAATAAGCAGTACTATGAAGCGTCTTAAAGTAACCGTCGAAGGCAAAAGCTACGAAGTCGAAATCGAAATTCTGGATGAGGGCGCAGCCCCAACCGCATCACGCCGCGTCAGCGCCTCTTCGCGGGTTGATGCACCACTCACATCCGCTAAGCCCAAAGTCGTGGCACCTGTCGCGTCGCTTGATGGCGATAACATCGTGACCAGTCCGCTGGGGGCAGTTGTCGTATCGATCGATGTGAATATTGGCGATGCGGTGGCTGAGGGGCAGCAAGTGGTCACGCTGGAGGCGATGAAGATGAATACGATTGTCTCAGCCAGTTCAAGCGGCACGGTGAAGGCGGTCCACGTCAAGCCCGGCGATGGGGTGGAAGAAGGCCAAGCCCTGATTGAATTCGCTTAATTACGACACACCGGCAAAAGACCCGAAAACGAGATGTACGAACTTCTACAGGAAATCTACCAAAATACCGGCTTTAGTTACATCGACTGGCGCATGCTGGTCATGTGGGCGGTTGTGATTGGCCTGCTTTATCTGGCGGTCTATAAGAAATTTGAGCCTTTATTGCTCGTGCCGATTGCCTTCGGCGCGATGCTGGCCAATCTGCCAACACAGGGTATCGTGAATAAACCGGCTTCGCTGGTGCGCAGTCCAGATGTCGGCCAAATCGTTTACGTGTCGGCGCAAGCCGGTCAAAACGTCTATCTGCCGGCGGTGGAGCGATTACTTCCAGCAACTGTGGGTGAACTGGCACCTGCTGCCCTGGATGCTTTGCTCGCGGGGAATGAGGTTCGTGAATTTGGTGCAGGCAGTCTCCTCTATGTGCTCCGGACGGCAGACGAGCCAGCTGAGTCAGCCCCAGCGGCTAACGACAGCAAGGCCGCTACAGTTGTGCCCAACAAACAGGGGCTCTTGCCGACAGATCGTTTGATCTGGGCGGATGCATCCGGCCGCGTCGTCAGTAACTCGGTTTACGTTGGCGACTTCGTCGTGCGGGGGCAAGCCATCGGCGAGTTACACAGCGAACATACCGGCGGGCTCTTTCACTATATCCAGATGGGCATATTACTGGAGATATTTCCCCCGCTGATCTTTCTGGGAGTGGGGGCCATGACCGACTTCGGGCCACTCATTGCCAATCCCCGCATGCTGCTCCTCGGTGCTGCTGCTCAATTTGGGGTCTTTGGCACCTTTCTGGGGGCTCAACTGCTTGGCTTTTCCAGTCAGGCTTCGGGAGCCATCGGTATCATCGGCGGGGCTGACGGCCCCACCTCGATCTTCCTGGCCAATGCCCTGGCTCCTGAGCTGCTGGCGCCTATCGCCGTCGCCGCATACAGTTACATGGCGCTCGTTCCGGTGCTCCAGCCACCCATTATGCGGGGACTCACTACCCAAGCCGAGCGAAGAATCCGGATGAAGAGCCTCCGCCAGGTCAGTCGGCTGGAGAAGCTGGTCTTCGGGGTCGTTGTCACTGTCGCTTGCATTCTGCTAGTTCCTCCGGCTTCGCCACTCATCGGTATGCTGATGTTGGGTAACTTCCTGCGGGAGTGTAAAGTGACCGACCGCTTGAGCAAGTCCGCCCAAAATGAGCTGATTAATATCGTCACCATATTCCTTGGCACCAGTGTCGGCATCACCATGACCGGTGACCGCTTTCTGCGCACGGAGACACTCAGCATCCTCGTGCTTGGAGTGGCTGCGTTCGCCCTGGCCACGGCATCCGGTGTCTTGATGGCCAAGTTGATGAACGTATTTTCCAAAAACAAAATCAATCCACTTATCGGCTCGGCTGGCGTCAGTGCCGTGCCGATGGCAGCCCGCGTCAGCCAGGTCGAAGGACAAAAGGCTGATCCGGGCAACTTCCTGCTGATGCATGCCATGGGGCCAAATGTCGCCGGCGTCATCGGCACTGCACTCGTGGCCGGGTTTTTCCTGACTATGTTTGGTGGCGTGCATTAATCCCGGTATTCGAATTCAGTCGGCTTGGCTTTGCCGCCCGATAGCCGACACCAGATCCGTCAAATCCATCAGGGCGGCAGAGCCAACCCTGCTACTTTAAAAGACATCATGACAACAGCAACAACGTATCCCATCTTAACTGCCGAAGCGGCGGCGGCACTGATTAACGACCGCGACATCATCGGCTTCAGCGGATTCACACCAGCTGGCGCGGCCAAGGATATACCGACCGCCATCGCTCAACGCGCTATGGCTGAACACGAAGCGGGGCGGCCGTTCAAAATAGGCGTCGTTACGGGGGCCTCGACCGGAGACAGTCTCGATGGCGAACTGGCCCGCGCCAACGCCGTGCTCTTTCGTACCCCTTATCAGAGCGACAAGTTTTTGCGGGCACAGATCAACAAAGGAGAAACCTGTTTCTTCGACATGCACCTCTCGATGCTACCGCAGGCGGCCCGTTACGGCTTCCTCGGCAAGATCAAGTTAGCGGTGGTCGAAGCTGCCGCCGTTTCTGAGACGGGCGAGATCACCCTGACCACAAGTGTGGGCGCTTCCAACACATTTTGTCAGGTGGCTGACCAAATACTGATCGAATTAAACGAAGCACATCCCGCCGAACTGAGTGGGCTGCACGATATTTACGAACCGCTCGACCCCCCACACCGGCGGGAGATCCCGCTCTACACCTGCTCGGATCGTATCGGGAGTCCCGTGCTTAAAGTCGACCCGGCCAAGATTGTTGGTGTCGTGAAGACGAGCCGCCCCGATGAGGTTGGCGGATTTAAAGAGCCCGACGAAGTGACCAAGCAAATTGGCCACAACGTCGCCACCTTCCTGGCCAGTGAACTCGCAGCTGGGCGTATCCCAAAAGATTTCCTCCCGATCCAATCCGGTGTGGGCAACATTGCCAATGCCGTGCTCGGTGCACTCGGAGCCAATCCGGATATTCCGCCCTTTGAGATGTACTCTGAAGTCATCCAAGACAGTGTAATCGGCCTGATGCAGAGCGGCGACATTAAATTTGCCAGTGCCACCTCACTCACCGTCTCCCCACCTGTGCTGAAAGAAGTCTATGCGAATCTCGACTTTTTTAAAGCCCGCATGGTGCTGAGGCCACAGGAGATTTCCAATCATCCGGAAGTTGTGCGCCGACTTGGTATCATTTCTATCAATACAGCGATCGAGGCTGACATCTGGGGAAACATCAATTCCACCCACGTCATGGGGAACAACTTGATGAACGGAATCGGCGGCTCGGGCGACTTTACCCGCAACGCTTACATATCAATCTTCACCTGTCCCTCGATTGCAAAGGGTGGGGCGATCAGTACGATTGTGCCGATGGTGGCCCACCTCGACCACAGCGAACACAGTGTGCAAGTGCTGATCACAGAGCAGGGGATTGCCGACCTGCGGGGCAAGGATCCGGCTGAGCGGGCGCGCGAGATTGTCGACCAGTGCGCCCACCCCGAGTATCGGAAGCAGTTGCACGCTTATTTCGATAATATCAAAGATGGCCACACCCCCCAGACTCTGGGCACGGCCTTTGCCATGCACCAGGCATTCCTGGAGAAAAAAGACATGCGCGGGGTGGCGTTTTAAAAGGCTTTTTCAGCTAGGTACGACTTACGGTTTGCCTTCTTTCGAGCATGGCTTACAGATCGGTGGCTATGGTGGAACGAAAGCAACTGAGCATCTACGAGAAGGCATTGGCAATTAATCTCAATCCTAGGATCTATGGGGTGTTTGCCGAGATCGGCGCGGGGCAGGAGACGGCCAATTGGTTTTTTCGGGTTTCCGGCAGCGCGGGCACGGTGGCCAAGACCATTTCGGCCTACGATATGACGATGAGTGATGCGCTCTACGGTAAGGCAAACCGCTATGTTTCGCAGGAGCGCTTGCATGCTATGCTGGAATATGAGTATGCGCTGCTGGAAAAACGCCTCAGTCCCACACGTGGCACCGAAACGACCTTTTTCTCATTTTGTAATACTGTGCGCGCACGCGGCTATAAGGACTCCGGTGAGTGCCATGGTTGGCTGGGTGTCCGGCTCCAACTCAAGCCCGGAACTGAGCCTTGTGAAATCGTTCTGCATATTCGGCTGTTGGACGAGTCAAATGCCGATCAAATGGAAGCCCTGGGCAAGGTCGGTGTTAACTTGATTCATGCGGCGTTTTATCACCGGGAGAGTCTCGTCGATTTCGTGGAATCCCTCGCCGATGGGCTGACTACTGGTAGTGTGGAGGTCGATATGCTGCGTTTCTCAGGTGAGGGCTTTCGCTATGTCGATAACCGGCTCTGCGCCCTGCAACTGGTGCAGAGCGCCTTAACAGATGCCGCCATGTTCAATGAAAAAGGCGAGGTGGTGCAAGCCACTGATGCGCTTTACAAGCGGGCGATTTTACTCCTGCGCGGAAGCTTTAACCCCGTCTTAAAGCTGCACCTGGATATGATCCGGCAAGCCCGCACGGCTTTTTTCAACGTGATGAGCGAAGACCAAAAAGCACGCTCACTTGAAATCTGCGAAATCAGTATGAATAATCTGCTGCGTGATGGCACGGTCGATCACGAAGATTTCATCGACCGGGCTGATGCCTTGCAGGCGCTGGGTAAGACGGTTCTGATCAGTCGCAGTGCGGAATTTCACCGTATCGCCAGCTACCTGAGCCGCTACACCACCGAGCCGATTGCCATTGTCCTGAGCATCGGCTTGCTGAATGAGCTGTTTAAGGAAAAATGGTCAGCGAATCTGGCGGGTGGGGTGCTGGAGTCGTTTGGCCGCCTTTTTAAAAATGGGGTTCAGCTCTTCGTCTATCCATGGCACAACACACACAGCATGGAGTTGGTCACTGCGGAGAACTTTAAGGCACCCAAAAATTGGCAGCATTTTTATCAGCACTTGATGCAGAATGAACGAATCATCCCTGTCGGTGTCGGTGATCCCAGCTTGCTGGCCAACACCGGGCGTAAAATCATGAAAAAAATCAAAGAGGGCGATGCTAGCTGGCAGGACTGGGTGCCGACTGAAGCGCACGCTATGGTCGAGCGGAAGCTGAAAAGCTGAGTTCCTGACTGGGCTCTAAATCAGAACGGTCAATTCAAGCTATGGCAATTATTTGGGAGCGGATGATTGAGGGGCATCACTACGAAGTGCGCACGGCGGGTGCGTCCATTCGGCTCTACCGAAACGGCGTGAACCACTCGCAGTGGAATCCAAATCGTCCATTAGCGGGCTCGATTTGGGACCTGCTCGTATTGCCCACGCTCTTCCGCGATTCGGGCGCTATCCGAGACGTGCTCATCCTCGGTTTCGGTGCTGGTTCCGTGGGGCGCCAGATCGATGCGTTGCTGGAGCCTGAACGTATCGTTGGGATCGAACTGGACCCCATTCACCTCACGATTGCCGATGGGTTTTTTGAATGCGCCCAGTCTTGCCAGATGGTGGCCGCCGATGCGGTGGAATGGGTGCAGGACAACACTTCCGAGGATCGTTACGATGTCATTATTGAAGACCTTTATGCTGAAGCAGACGGCCTCCCGGTGCGTTGTGTGCCGATGGATACTGCCTGGTGTGCCGCACTTGGCCAGATGTTACGCCCTGGTGGGCTATTGATTTTCAATATGATCGACCCGGACAAGGTGAAGCACTTGCCCATCTTTCAATCCAAAAAACTGCGTCAGCGTTTCTCCGAGTCAATTATGTATCGAATACAAGGATACGAAAACCGGGTGGTTGCCTTTAGTGACCAACCCTTTAAACGCGCTGTTCTGGATGCACAGATGAAGCAAATCATTCAAAAATTCCCCGCCTGCCGAGGCGTGCAGAAGCGGTATGTGATGTCTCGCTGCTGAAAGTGTTGCCGTGGCGTGTCCGCTTGCGGACGCCTGAGTCAGGTTCAGCCAAAGCACCGACAACACCGCAGGCGCTCGCAAGCGAGCACGCCACGATATTACCGCCCGTACAACTTCAATAACTCTCGCAGATAAGCTGCACAGGCGTGCTCCAACTGATCCAGTTGGTCCGAAGTGTAGCGCCATTGCCAGTTACCCATAGGTGAGCCGGGTGTATTCAGGCGGGCTTCGCTGCCCAGGCTCATCAGGTCCTGGAGTGGGAAGACCGCGAGGTGCGCACTCGATTGAATGGTGGCCCGAATCAGATCCCAGCCGACTTCCTGGCCGGAAACGCCGAGGTAGCGCCGAATATGATCCTGCGTCGCTGCATCGAGACCGGCATACCATCCGAGTGTCGTATCATTGTCATGGGTACCGGAGTAGGCCACCGTGTTGCGATCGTAATTATGCGGCAGGTAAGCATTGTCTGCTTCACCGCCGAAGGCAAACTGGAGGACAGCCATGCCGGGTAGGCCGGTGGCCGCGCGCAGAGCATTGACCTCGTCGGTAATGACCCCTAGGTCTTCGGCTATCAGCTTGGCTTCGGGGCAGGCTTTTTGAATGGCCTGAAAGAGTTTTAAGCCAGGGCAGGGCATCCACTTGCCCTTGATCGCATTCGGCTGACCCGCCGGAACGGACCAGTAGGACTCAAAGCCCCGAAAGTGGTCGAGGCGAATGATGTCGTAGAATTCCAAATTGGACTGGATACGCTGAATCCACCAGGCAAACTTAGTTCGCTCGTGCTCGGCCCATTCGTAGAGCGGGTTGCCCCAGAGTTGGCCGTCAGCCGAGAAATAGTCAGGTGGAACGCCGGCGACTGCTTTGGGCTGACCGTTTTTCTTTAGCTGGAAGAGTTCCGGATTCGCCCAGACATCGGCACTATCCAGGGCCACGAATATAGGGGCATCACCCATGATTTCAACACCGTGGCGACCTGCATAAGTCCGTAGGCGGGCCAACTGGGCGAAAAAAATATACTGGAAGAAGGCATTTGCCTCAGCCGTTTCCGTCACGCCAGCAGGGAGATCCTGTTTGCGCGCACTCTGGGCAGAGCGAAAAGCAGCAGGCCACTCCAGCCAGCAGACACCTCCGAAATGTTCTTTGAGTCCGACAAAGAGCGTGTAATCGTCCAACCATTCAGCCTGTGCCCGTTTAAACTGCCCGAAACTGCCATAATCGGCCACTTGCTTCTGTTTGCTCGCTTTGAAACGATCATAAGCAGACCGCAACAGGGGCCAGACGGTTGTGTAGAGAGCACCGTAATCCACACGATCCCGTGGCAGTGCAGCGAGTGTGCGACATTCGTCTTGAGTCAGCAGAGCGTTGTCCACCAAGACCTGGAAATCGATCAGGTAAGGATTGCCGGCAAAAGCCGAGAAGCACTGATAAGGCGAGTCTCCGTAGCCCGTGGGTCCCAGTGGACAGATTTGCCAAATGGATAAGCCGCAGTTTTTTAAAAAATCGATGTAGCGACGGGCGGTCGAGCCAAGGTTGCCAATCCCGGTATCCGAAGGCAGCGAGCTTGGATGGAGCAGGATGCCCGCCGAGCGTTCCTGTAACCAATTGTAAAGCGGGGGGGCGCTGAGTTGTGCGTGAGTCATAAGTAAAATTATAAATTAGACATAATATATATTGTGCGCAACAATCATGTAAGTAACTGAACAACAGAACTTTTTAAAAAACGAAAAGATACAATAAGCTTCAGGGACTCCTGAAAAGTGACCCTGTGCAATTTTTCAGTCATTGTTTACTTTATCTTCAAAATCAACCTTTTAATTAAATCGAATCTTTGCAAGGCGGCAATAATTTGGCCAGTTCTTCGAGGTCTCCGAAATGTTGAGCCAGGTCCTTGGCGCTCCCGAGGTGGCCGAGGGTATTCTCGAAGAGTGCGCGCTTTTCTTTTTTCAGCTGTTGGATGCGGGCTTCGATAGTACCTTGGGTGATCATACGGTAAACAAACACGCGGCGATCCTGTCCGATACGGTGTACCCGGTCGACGGCTTGATTCTCGACCGCTGGATTCCACCAGGGGTCGAGCAGGAAGACGTAGTCGGCCGCGTGCAGGGTGATGCCAGTGCCGCCTGCCCGTAAGCTGACCAATATAACCGCCGGGCCTTTTGCCTGCTGAAAGTTTTCCACCGGTTTGGAGCGGTCTTTTGTTTGCCCGCTTAATTCCATCAGAGCGACCTTAGGGAAGGTTTGTTTGAGCAGCGGCTTGAGCCGCATCAATAAACGGACGAACTGGCTGAAAATGACTACCTTGCGCGCCCCATCCCCTTCAAGCGCCTCCTCTAAGCGGCTGAGGAGCATCTGTATCTTGCCGCTCTGTAGAATATTAGCAGTGACTCCGGGCAGCAGTCCAGGATCGCAGCAAGCCTGGCGCAGACGTGTGAGTAGTGAGAAGAAATGCATCGACTGCGTTTGCATGGCCGCCTGTAGGTCGTCACCCAATTCTTCCCGGCCACGGGTGAGCAGATTTTCGTAGCTTTGCCGCTGTAATTCAGAGATTGGACAAACCAGATCCATCTCGACCTTAGGCGGCAGATCCTTGCCCACTTTATCTTTCTGGCGACGCAGAATAAAAGGCGTCAATTGGCGGCGCAGCCGTTTCTGAAAGGCCTCGCGGAAATCGGCACTGCGCGCATCGACGGCATCCTCAAAACGCCGCCGCGAACCAAGCAAGCCGGGCATGAGAAAGCGAAAGAGCGTCCAAAGATCGAGCAAGCGATTCTCGATGGGCGTGCCCGTCAAGGCGAGGCGGCACTCTGCCCGGATCGAGCAGCAGGCTTGGGTGACTTTGGCATCGGGATTTTTTATTTGCTGGGCTTCATCCAGAACCGCGTAACCGAATTCCACCGCATCCAGCAGATGCTTATGCCGACGCAGCTGGGTGTAACTGGCAATCCAGAGTCTGGGCGAACCATTCCCCGTCATCGAAAAGTCGTTACCCGTGCGGAGGACCGCTGTCTCGATCTCCGGGTACCACCGCCGGGCCTCACTTTCCCAGACGGGGACGACACTGGCCGGACAGACGATCAGGGTTTCCTTGTTGGGGTAAGGGTAATGCTGCAAAAGCGTCAGCACCTGCAAGGTCTTCCCCAGCCCCATTTCATCCGCCAGCAAGCCGTGCCCACCGAGCTGGCGGAGCTTGGCCATCCAAAGCACCCCCTGTTTTTGATAATCACGCAGAAACCTGGGCAGTGTGGGCGAAGCACCCTCCCCTTCTTTAACTAAAAGCTCATGGCGCCAGGCGGCCAGTTCCTCTGTCAAATCAAGTTCGGCACCACGCTCGGCAAAGAGGGAGAAGACCATGTAGCGGGGCCAGGTCTTGCCATCCTCCGAGTTGCTGGCAGTCGCCACACGCCATTCAGCCAGTGCATCGGATTGTTCCTCACTAATCCGGACCAGGCCGAGCCCCCGCACAACATGGGTGCCGCGCCCGGCTTTAGCCAGTCGTTCGGCATCCTCAGGCTCAAGCCACTGCCGACCCAATTTCAAGCGCCAGTCCACCCGCATAGCCTTCTCTCCCGAGGATTCAACGCGACCCACGACCTTTACCTCGCGCACGCCCTCAGCCATTCGCTGGGCTTCCAGATCCAGATCAATGTAGTCGAAGGCCGATTCCCAACGCTTGCGTGTATGCGAGAAAAAAGGGCCGATGCGATCCGCATCGCTGAGCACAAAATCGTTTCTCTCGCGGCGGAATTTGAAGCCCGCCTCACGGGCACGCCCGGTCAATCGGACGAGTGCCTCCCGCTCACTGGAACTAATGGGACTTTCATCGCTACGAAAAACCGGCTCCCGTGAAAAATCCGGATTCGTCCAAT